>NZ_JAMYPC010000014.1:0-181076 GCF_040320155.1 Mesorhizobium sp. M0771
GGGCTCGTCGTGCTTGCTGCGGGGCTTTATGCGTTCCAATGCCTGCTCGACATTTTGCGCGCCCGCGTGCTGCTGCGGATTGGCGAGCGTTTCGACGGACAGTTTTCCGGACGCGTTCACGATGCGATCGTTCGCCTTCCGCTTTCAACGCGCATGCCGGGCGACGGCTTGCAGCCGCTTCGCGATCTCGACAATGTTCGCGGCTTCTTAGGTGGAAACGGTCCGACAGCGTTCTTCGATCTGCCATGGATGCTGTTTTATCTTGGCATTTGCTTCCTCCTTCATTTCTGGATCGGCATGACGGCACTTATCGGGGCGGTCGGTCTCACATCTCTGACACTCCTTGCCAACACTCTCTCGCAAGGGCCGATAAGCGATACCGTTGCCCACAACATGGCACGCAATGGCCTGCTGCAAGCAGCGCGATGTAATGCCGACTTGCGCCTGCAGGTGCAATCGGCCATTCTTACCGTCGGTGCGTACCTTGTCGTCAGGCAGGAGGCTACGGCCGGGGTCATGATTGTCAGTTCGATAATGATGGGGCGTGCGCTGGCTCCGGTCGATCTGGCCATTTCAAGCTGGAAACCCTTCCTCATTGCGCGCCAGAGTTGGGCGCGGCTGGAGGACCTCTTGGAAAGGGTTCCTGAAACCGCTCCTGTTGTGCCTATGCCTGCACCTGAACGCGAACTGCGCTTGGAAGGCGTGACAATCGTTCCGCCCGGCGAAAGCAAGCCGACCGTGACCGGCATTGCGTTTGCCATTCAGGCGGGAAGCGCACTCGGGGTCATCGGTCCATCGGGTTCGGGCAAGTCGACACTCTCGCGCGCCATCGTCGGCGCATGGACGCCGGTCGCCGGGAAGGTTCGCATTGACAGCGCAAGCCTCGATCAATGGGACCGGGAAGCACTAGGCCGTCATATCGGCTATCTACCACAAGGTGTTGAACTGTTCGACGGCACCATTGCCGAAAACATTGCTCGTTTTGAACATGATCCTGACCCTGAGGCTATTGTCGCCGCGGCAAAAGCAGCGGGCACGCACGAACTGATCCTCCGATTTGAGCACGGATACGAAACTCCGATTGGTGAGGTCGGATCGGCACTTTCCGCCGGGCAGCGCCAGCTTATCGGTCTTGCCCGTGCCCTTTATCGAGACCCTTTCCTTGTTGTGCTGGATGAACCCAATATCCATCTCGACGCGGAAGGCGAAGCTGCAGTCGCTAAGGCGATCGCCTCCGTGCGCGAGCGCAAGGGCATTGCGGTTGTTGTCTGCCATCAGCCGAGCGTCATCCGCGCCGTGGATTTGGTGTTGGTGATGGAAGGTGGACGGCAGCGATCATTCGGTGCGCCTTCCAAAGTCCTGAAGGCCATCGAGTCTACGCAGGATAACGTGGCAGAGCGCGCTGACATGGAGGATACCGGTGTCCGGCATTGATCAGAACAATGACGTTTCAAGCTCCATTCGCCGCCACCTGGTGGCGGGCCTTCTGGCGAGCGTGATCTTTGTGGGAGGAGCCGGAGCCTGGGCGACCTTCACGAATCTCTCCGGTGCGGTTGTAGCGTCCGGACACTTTGTCGTCGTTTCCTATGTCAAGAAGGTGCAGCACCCGACTGGCGGGGTGGTGGGAGAAATCCTTGTGCGCGAAGGCGATAAAGTAAAAGCCGGCGACATCCTCATGCGGCTCGATGCCACCCAGGCGCGCGCTAATCTCGCCATAGTCACCAAGCGGCTCGATGAGCTGGCCGCCTACCTGGCAAGACTCGATGCTGAGCGTGACGATCTCGCGGAAATCCCCTTCCCGGACTGGCTACTCGCCCGAAGAGATGTTCCGGACGTAGCTTCGGCAATAGATAGCGAGACGTTGCTGTTCGAATTCCGCAGGCAATCCCGCGACGGGAAGCAGGCGCAATTGGCGGAACGCATTACTCAATATCACCACGAGATCGAAGGACTCAAGGCGCAGGAAATTGCTTGTGAAAAAATGATCCAGGTTCTCCAAAAGGAAATTGCTGTTCTAAGTGGGCTGCGCAACCAAGGCATTGTCTCGGACCAACGGTTGAACAGCCTGAAGATCCAGGTTGCCACTTTCGGTGGCGAACGCGGTGAGAAGATCGCAGATCAGGCACAGACGGCAGCCCGCATAGCCGAAACGCGCCTCCAGATCCCGCAGATCGATCAGGATTTCAAGTCGGAAGTGGGCCAGGAGCTCAGAGAGGTTCAGGCGCAGGTCGGGGAGTATGTTGAGCGCAAGGTGGCGGTTGAACAGGAACTGCGGCGGATCGATATCGTCGCGCCGCAGTCAGGCACCATTCAACAACTCGCAGTTCATACGGTCGGCGGAGTGATTACGCCCGCCGATCCGATCATGCTAATCGTGCCGGAAGGCGACGATCTTGCGCTTGAAGTACGAATCACCCCGAAGGACATCGACCAAATCCAGCTTGGTCACAAGGCCGTGCTGCGGATGTCAGCCTTCAATCTGAGAACCACGCCGATATTGAACGGATATGTCAGCCGGATCGCAGCGGATCTGGCGACGGATGAAAAAAACGGCATTTCGTACTACCTGGTGCGCCTGTCGGTTCCGCAGGCGGAACTGACGAAGCTCAAGGGCCTGACGCTCGTGCCCGGTATGCCGGCCGAAGCAATGGTCCAGACGGGCGAGCGTACGGCGCTTTCCTATTTCGTGAAGCCGCTGTCGGACCAAATCAGTCGGACATTCCGGGAGGAATGAAATAACCCACCAGAATATATTGTTGGTATTTCTGTTGGTTGTCCGCAGGCCATGTGCGTGGTAAGATCTGAAAGCACAGACATTTCCTACTTGCCCCTGGGCACCACTTGTTTCTGTAATATTCAGCTCATGTTACACCATGTAGCAACTGAGTATCCTTGGTTTCCGACGGTTTTTACTGATGCGCGGCTGATGGACGCGACATGAAACGCGACATGAAAAACCCGCCACCAGCAGCAGCGGGCTGTTCGTTTCTCTTCTGCGGAATGAAAGTCAGTCAGTGCCGCGTGGCTGACATCGCCTCGAACATATCCCAAGCCGCATCTCGGTTTCGGTGCTTGCCGGGAATGGGGACCCAGCACTGCTTCGCAAAGATCCGAGCTTCTAGATCGTCGTCAGGATGCGTATCGGTGACAAGCGCCGCCCAGTCCCACTTCCGGGCTTCGCGGCGCATCACGTCGACCACAAACCAGCCGGAAGGCGGTCGATCACGTTCGGTCGTTCGCATGGCAGTTTCCTTCTGAACGAAAGATCATTGCCGTTCACTCAGCGGCCTGAAGTCAACGCCGACAGTCTGCAAGACGAGCAGCGCACGCGTGGCTGGCGAGGGCACCGTTTCCCATGTCGGGCTATAACTCTCGGTCATCGTAGCGGGAAATGGTAATGCGCCGCAAGAGTGTTGCAGGGCACGAGGGCTGTTTGGCGGTAGGGGTTGCGCTCGCCAGGGTAGATGTCGCGCATAAGCAGCAGACGTTCGAAGAACAGCCACTCACTGTAGGCTTGCAGCAGTTCCTCCTGGGAGGGCAGAGGCGCCGGTTGCGGCGAGACATGCGCCGCGGCCGCGCCTCTTATGCCCGGAATAGAGGCGATGGCACCGAGCAGGGCGCGGGAAAATCTTCTAAGGGAAGGCAGCGGCCATAGCTTCGCCGGCCTCCAGAAGAGGGGTGTTAGGCATTTGGGTCTGCATTTGCGATAACGTTGCACTAATGGTATAAGGCTGCACGTATCGTACAGTCGCACTTTAATGTAAGGTTTAACTAAAATGAAAATTTCGCCATCTCAATGCCGGGCAGCCCGGGCGCTTGTTGGATGGTCGCAGGATCAGCTGGCAGCGGCCTCCCAGGTGGCCAAGACGACCATTGCCAATTTCGAAGCTGGCAAGCGGACGCCATACGACCGCACGTTGGTCGACCTGCAGGCCGCTCTGGAGGCTGCCGGGGTTGAGCTCATTCCGCAGAATGGAGGAGGCGCCGGCGTGAGGCTCGCAAAGCCGTAGCCGGGCCGGCGCTTGCGTTCGCGCTCAACCGGCGCGAAGCTGCCTTTTGAGGAACGGGAGGGCATACGTATGGCAATCAGCTATCGGGCGACGACAACGATCCGGCTCAACACGGATGGCATATGGGGTGCTTGGATGTTGATCGTGTCTCCGCTGGTGCAGGCGATTAGCTGGTACTACTATTTTGCGAAGCCGGACTATGGATGGCTCGGCCTTATTGCCCTCACCAGCGTGACAGTGCCCTGCGGCTTCGTGCTGCTACTGATCGGCCGCGACTATGACAGTATCGTCGGCGAGACGAACTGACGCCTCGCCGATGGATCGGCGCGATGCCCAAGGACAATACGTCTGGCATGCAGCGGGGGGAGGAAGACCTAGGCTGGCGCGTCCCGATGGGCTTTGCCGCGTCGCTCTGGCTGCATTCCTGCTTGGAAGGCATTGGCCCGACTACTCGACGATCTGCCGAGATGGCCAAGGCGGCGCCATTTGCGCCGGAGAATGGGATCGGCGCGGATGTGGCCTGGATCGGCCAGCTGAGCACGGAGGGGCGTTGGATCGTCATCTCTGGTGATCGACGCATTACCCGGAACAAGGTCGAATATGCTGCATTTCGAAGCTCTCGGCTCGTCGGGTTTTTTCTTTCGAAGGGCCTCTACAAGGCTCCGGTCGTCAAGCAAATGGAGCGGCTACTCGCCCTTTGGTGCACGATCGAAAAGCAATCGGAAATTGTCGCGGGCGGCGCGATGTTCGAACTTCCAATAAAGAGCACGCGCATCGAGCAACTGAAGGTGTAGTCTAAAGGCAATCGCTACACTTTCGCTTTCCGCCAGCCCGCCCACCACGCTTCCCATTGTGAGCAGAACCAGCGCTCTCCTCGAGCTGGGTTGACGCGCGTAGCAGAGTAATATTCCTGCCCCGGCATATGGTAGATATGCTCGCCGCGCTCGTTAATGTTGCCCTTGATATCGCAGCCCGCCTCGCGGACAGCCGCGTTGCTGGCCGACGAATCGCCGCCATGGTGAACGCGCGGCAGCTCGTGCCGATCGTCGCCGACTGCAAGATAGCCCGCGGAAGTCGCCCCGAGCATCACCAGAACGGCGGCGAGACGATAGCGGAAAAGCGAGCGCCACCAAGGCCGTCGCCTCTCCAACCTCCTGGCGTGAACAGAATTGCCCATGATCCCTTCCCCGAGGCGAGAATGCATCGTCTGAAGCCCGGAGTCCAGTATCAGGCCGCAGCGCTGTAGCCCGCTTCCTTGATGCGGCGCCCGAGACGCTACAGGCGCGAGACATGGTCGGCATGACCGCTTCCCTCCTGATGGTGGCGCTTGGCGCCTGGCCCTATCGCTCCCGTGAGAGTAGGCCAGGAGGTCAGGAAGCGTGGCATGTAGGACTATGGTCCGCGTTGCGGCGAACCCCACCAAGCGGAGATCGCCAATGGCCCAGAACCAAACCTTCCGAACAGCTTTCTCGGGCTGAAATCCGAGCGCTTTCTGGCGGCAGCCGAAGCGGCTGCAAAAGAGCATCGTCGGGCCGCTTCTGCGATCGATTGCGCTCAGAAGACGGAAACCCGTCAACTCCACAATACAAGTATTTGGCCCGGAACATTAGTGGTCCCTTAAGCACTTCTCCACAATCGGTACTTGTCCGGCTTGGCGCGTTTTGCTAATGAGTCCGTACAAACGGGGGTTTGGATAATGTCGAAACGCAATTTCCTGTCACCAATGGCCTTGTCGGCCACGATGATTCTCGGCGGCCAAGTTCAGGCTGCAGTCCTTGTCGAATCGGCAAATCAGCCTTCGACCAAGCTCGCTGAAGCTGGCACTGTCCCGGCGGACCTCGGCTACGGTGAGGTGCTAGACCGCTCAAATGGTACGGACGTTATCATGGCGTACCACACCAGCCATTCGAGCCATGCTAGTCACGGGTCTCACTGCTCTGGCTACAGCTATTGTTGATGGCGGACACCCCTCGCGAGAGCGAGCTCGTCCAGACTGCCCAAGTCAAGTTTGATCTGTCAGTCTTCAGCCTCGACTGTGTAAAGCGCGCAGCGTATCGGGTAACCGGCAACGCTGCGGTTGAGATCACGATCGAGGGCGGCTTCGCAGTATGCACGATCAACTTCAGCAAGGCGGCCGCGCGAACTTCGGCCGACGCAGCGGTAGAAAGACTGCGGCTAGAGGTCTTGGATCAGGACCTGCGTAGCAGCATCGCCGCCGAAACCGCCACTGTTAGAAACGCGATACTGGCGCTTGCGTTTTCCAGATCGGGCCTGCAGTCCGATGACTAAGTTTGCTCCGGCAACTGAGTTCCAACGACCGTTGGACGACACTTATCAGCTCGCGTACTTCCGTTTTTCCCAGTTGGACGACGAGCGGTATGTGCTGACCAACCAAGCGGGCGAATATCTGGTATTGCCGCGCGCCGTGCTGGCTTCGTTTATCAGGCACGAGCTTCCCAGCACACACCCCGCCTACTCCCGCCTGCGCAGCAGGCAGTTCCTCTTTGATGCATCCTCCAATATCGGCAAGGAGCTGCTGGCGCTGAAGGTTCGGACCAAGGCAAGAAGGCTTGAGAACTTCACCTCCCTTCACATCATGGTCGTGTCTTTGCGGTGCGAGCACTCCTGCCCCTACTGTCAGGTATCTCGCCAAAGCGAAGATCGTTCAGCCTTCGATATGTCAGAGGAGACTGCCGAGAAGGCGTTGGCGCTCATTTTCCAGTCTCCAAGTCCGGCTATCAAGATCGAGTTCCAAGGCGGCGAGCCGCTTCTGAATTTCCCGTTGATCCAACACGTCGTGCATCGGGCTGAAGCGATCAACAAGGTCGCCGGGCGGTCGCTGCAATTCGTCATCACGACGAATCTCGCCGTCATCACCGACGAAATCTTGGAATTCTGTCGCGAGCACAGGATTCTAATTTCAACGTCGCTCGACGGACCGGCCACTCTTCACAATGCGAATCGACCGCGCCCGGGAAAGAACAGCTACGAATTGGCTGTGGCAGGTATCCACAAGGCCAGACTGGCTCTCGGCCATGAACGCGTCAGCGCACTTATGACAACGACCAAAGCCAGTCTTCCACTGGCGCGCGAGATCATTGACGAATACGTGCGGCTAGATTTCCCCGGAATATTCCTTCGGCCGCTTTCCCCTTACGGCTTCGCGGTCAAGACGAAATCCTACGCAGCCTATGACGTGGACCGCTGGCTCGATTTCTACTTCGACGGGCTGAATTACATCCTGGAACTGAACCGTAACGGCATTCCTTTCAAGGAGTTTTACGCGGCCACCATCCTTACAAAGATGCTCACGCCTTTCGAGCCAGGATATGTGGATCTTATGAGCCCGGCAGGCATCGGTATCTCCGCCGTTGTCTATAACTATGACGCCAGCGTCTACGCGTCCGACGAAGCACGAATGTTGGCCGAAATGGGCGACAAGACATTTCTGCTCGGGAATGTCCACGAAAACACGTACGCGGAGATTTTCGGGTCCGACGCTCTCCTCGATCCTATCGAGCAATCTTTTGCAGGCTCCGTACCGATGTGCGCCGACTGCGCTTACGAGCCGTTCTGTGGCTCCGATCCAGTATTCCATACCGCAACGCAGGGCGACTTTGTTGGCCTCAAAACGCGGTCGGGATTCTGCAATCGCAATATGTCGATCTTCAAGAGGCTGATCGACCTTATGGAGAGGGACGTTACCGCCCGAGAACTCTTTCTAAGTTGGGCGAATTAGGATGTTGCGACTGAGTGGCTTCGCTGCGTCAGCAAGCGTCGGTGATTTCTCACAGCGAGTGGCACTTAGGCTCGTGACGGGCCAAGCTGACCAAGCGCCTAACCGAGAACATGATGCGTATCTTTTCAAGGGGCAGACGTTTCATCCTGAATGCCAGTGGGTTGTCACCTTTGAGGAGCATCGGCCGGAAGCTGAGCGACTGTTTTCAGACCGACGACTAGTCGTTCTGCCCCACGAGTTCGACTACCTTAGCGAAGGAGACGTCATCCGCTTTGTGCCGGATCGGAAGGCAGTGCGTGTCCTGTTCAGAAAGGATGCCAACGCGAACTATTTCCTCGTAACGGAGCGGTGCAACCACCTGTGTTTGATGTGCTCCCAGCCACCCAAAGACGTTGATGATCGCTGGTTGGCGAGGGAGATTTTGGATGTGCTGCCCCTGCTGCCCGTAACGACCCCGTTTCTCGGGATCACTGGCGGTGAGCCAACGCTGGTGGGTGAGGACTTTTTTGACATTTTGTCATCAGCTCGTGACCACCTTCCGTCTACGCCGGTTCATATTCTTTCCAATGGCCGGACATTCAAGGATCGGCAATTCGCAGAGCGCTATCAAGGGATTGGACATCCTAGTCTTTCGGTCGGCATACCGATCTATTCCGCCGACCCGGAAGTTCACGACTACGTGGTTCAGTCCAAAGGCGCCTTCGATGAGACCGTCCGCGGGATCATGAACCTGAAGGCCGTCGGGGCTGAGGTTGAGATACGAGTTGTCGTTCACAAGCAGACCTATGAAGGTCTCGTCGACCTGTCAGATTTCATTTTTAGAAACCTCACCTTCGTAGACCACGTGACGTTTATGGGACTGGAGATCACTGGCTTCACAAGGGCAAATATGGATAAGCTCTGGATGGACCCGTACGACTATCGAAGTGAGTTGCGGGCGGCTGTGCAATATCTGGCTGCGGCTAGGATCAATGTTTCAGTCTACAATCACCAGCTCTGTCTTCTTGATGGCTCTATCCACAAGTATGCAAAGCGATCGATTAGTGACTTGAAAAATGCGTACATGAACGAGTGCACAAGCTGCTCCAAGCGCGCCGAATGTGGTGGCTTCTTTTCATCTAGCCACCTTGCACGAAGCTCCCATATCTCGGCGTTTCAAACAAAATAGAACATCAGATTGGTTGAAAATTACCAAAGCCGTTCGCCCGGTGGGATAACCTAGCCTAAATCTTAGAAATACAATCTGTGCGCTGCTGACTCGGATAGCGATTGGAGAGAATATGACCTTCGATTTTAAAAATGCGTCCAAGGCGGAGCTTCGAATTGAGTATAAACGTATCGCCGATGAAATCGGCGACGATCAATTTTTTACAAAGAAAGAGCTAAATCACCTTCCGGAGATTCTTTCAGACGGTGAGCAGGTATTGGCATTCACTTCTGGGCTCATGGACGGCGACACGTGGCTCATCACCCTGACAGACCGACGTATCATCTTTCTCGACAAAGGAATGATCTACGGCCTGAAGCAGGCCAGCATAGGCCTTGACAAGGTAAATGCTGTTAGCGGCAAAACGGGGCTCATCTTTGGTTCGATCACCATCGAAGACGGAGCTTCGCAGCGGCACATCAGCAACGTTTGGAAGAAGACTGTTGTCAAATTCGTCAATAAGGTTAGGGATGCACTGGAGCAGAGAAGGCAGCCAGCTCCAGTCTACAATCAACCGCAGGGTACCGACGTGGTGTCAATGCTTGAGCGTCTCGGCGCTTTGAAGGCGAACGGAATCATCACAGATCAAGAATTCGAACAGCAAAAAAGAAAAATACTGGCGGGATAATGGAATTTATATGGGTCGTTGTCGGGATTATACTCTTCGTCTCTATTTATTTTTGCGTCGGCATCACCCTGCGCGTCATTTGGGAGTGGTGGATACTCGTTATGTCGACCCCATCGCTTTTTGCGGCAGCTCTGCTGTACGGGTGGATTGGTGCACTTGTATCCATAAGCCTTTGGGCCTGGACGCTTACCTTGAATAACTCGTGGCACTCGAGTGCGGTATATTTCAGAGGCGCAGATTGGCTTGATAGGCGGTTTAATTTCAAGGATACCTAGCCGCTGCGGTTCCTTGCGCCCAGAGCCGTTATGACTGTTGGCGGGGCTTTAGTTTTTTTGTCGAGGAAATTCAATGAAAGTAAACGTCATCGGATTGACGGCAGCATTTCTACTCGGCTGCACCGCTTCCGCATACGCTGATTGCTTGGGTGAAAGCGACTACAGGGTCTGCACAGATTCCTATTCCGGTACGAATGGGGATCAACATGTGAGATCGTACGATACCGAAGGGAATAACTATTCGATTGACACCGAAACTCTTCGCTTACCGAACGGAGGCCAAGAGGTCACCAGTAGCGATAGCGAAGGAAACTCCTACTCCATTCGCTCCTGGACAGACAGAACCGGAACTCATTCCGTGGACACTGAAGGCAACGAATGCACCATCACGCCATCAGGTACGATGATTGGATGCGGGGAATAGGTGCGATGCGATGAAGAAGTTCGGCGTCTTTGGCTGCACTGGTTGCGTAGCCGCCATTGTCATAGCGTGGCTGCTCGGTGTGCGCATATTGGTAGTTCAACCGATCGGAGCCATTCCTGAGGGTGTAACTGCCATAGTATATGGGGTTCCGGATCTGCATCTCGTTGACAGTCCGGATGCCATCTGCCAACGAACCCAAGGGGGCGTCAGTCTCCTATGTAGAGGAATGACAGCTGCGGCAATTGCCAACCACGGCAAGATCCTTGCTCGGCTACCCTACAGCGAGATGCTTTTTCGTCTTAGCGGCGCTCCCGTTCTTGACCGGTAAGCCGGACGGCTTTCGATTTGCGCATATGTTGTTGTTGCACATCAGGGTATACCTGGAAGTGACACCAAAGCGTCGGGTTCAGCAGGGTTGCGCTGGGCAGCCCGGTCAGCGTCCGACACTTGCGGACGCTCCGTTATAAGACATTCCCTCTTCCTCTCGGGGGCGCGCGCGCCACTGTTCGACCCGCTCGTCGACCCATCCTACGGATGGAGGCCAGGACTTCGACTTGCTGGCCGTTTATGGACCGGCCGCTGGGTTGCTTTTCGGCATCGGCACACCAAGAAGCTTTGGACGCCTACGAGGTAGTGGCAGCTCGCTGAAGCGCCTAGCTCGCCTAATCACTTCGGATAAGATCGTCGTAAAGCGAGAGATATACGAAGCTCCGCCAAACGGGGGGTGCGGCTCGCAGCAGCAACAAATTTGCATCAGGCTTCACGGAAGCTCTTGAAAAGATTGCCGGGCGCAAAGACCATACCCCGCCGTGGGACATGGCCGTGCAGTTGGGGGGTGCTTGTGAGGCCCCACTCTGCCTAAGATATAGGCATATTAGCAAACGAGCAAATTATCTCGCAATGCCACCTTGAAGGCTCAACCGCGAAGCCAACTTAATTCCGAGAGAGCGGACGGAACTGGTGAGCGCTTTGTCGAACCCCGGAAGCAGTGAGCATCTTTGGGCTTCGGACCTTGCCGACCTGCGCAAGGAGTTTGGAAAGTTTCGTCAAGAGCGCGGGACAACGCCCCTTGAGTGGGACGAGCACACCAAGCTGTTCCTTGAAGAACGACGGGAACGCCGCCGGGAACCGGATTTGTCCGAGCCGTTGGGGAATGGCTAGGCTAGCGTCGCGATCATCATTCACCTTCCGACGTGGGGGTCTTGTTGTCAGCCCTATGCACACACCCCCCCGGAACTTTTGCCGGGTCGCCGTGTTCGTTGGTGATGACGAAAATTGTTGACCTTGGACCGCCTAAGCCCGGCAAGCCACATGACGCTGACTGGCCGGAGCATTTCCATGCGTGCCCCATCTGCGGCCAGCAGGTCGACCGACACGACTTCCGGCAGGTGATGTGACACGAGCAGCCCGATCACGAGCCGCTCGATCTCAACCAATAAAAAGCCTGCCGCCCTTCCGGCCGCGCGGGCGGACGACAGAGACGTCACACCGCAAGCCTCACCAGCAATGGAACAATCGGCCATCACCGTCGCGGCCCTGAGGGTACCCAGCCGCAGGAGGGTCCTAAAGCCGCACAACCTTGTCGAGATGCAGGCGTATCCGCTGGCCTTCCGCGAAGGCCAGTGCGAACGATTCCAGGGCAAATGAGCGTGAAATTTCCTGGTCAGTTTCAATGACGCGGACGACCCATTCGCCACTGGCTCCGACCACTTCCACGCAAGGCGCGGCCTTGCAGATTGGCACCACGTTGCCCATCACGTCCTCCCTACGAAAAGCAATGGCGAGTCGACTTAAAACCGTCGTAGCCGGTAGATCTATAACAAATTGCATGTTCGGATCGGAAGAACCAACCTGGATGGGCAATACGACCGGGGGCTAATGCCACTTCGGTCAGGCGAACCCTCCGGGGAACCTCCCGTGAGATAGCCTCTGCTTCAGGTCGTTGGCATTCAGGATGGCGGCCAGCTCTTCGGCATACTCCATGTCGGGAAGGTCGACAGATGGGTGGCCCGCTACAATAGCCGGCAGCCCGGTGAACACGTCGAATACCGTCCACGTCCCATCCGGTTCCTGCCTTTCGTCGTACCGCAGAGTTGCCATGAGGGGATCATATAGTCACCCTTAGGTGTTGGGAATATTTGGTCCACGGAGGCTCGCGATGCGGAGCGCTGAGTTCGCCGCTTTGAAGATTGCCAATCTCGTCGACAGAGATCAGGCCGCTCAATCTGCGATCGAACTTTATGGGATGGAAGCACCGACCGCCGTGGCGCACTGCGCTTTGGAGGCGCATTTCGACGGTCGACCAGATGACTACCGCTTTTGGTGCGATGTCTTTCCCAACTGAGAAAACCAAACTGACGGAACTTTGCCGCAGCATCTTGTTCGGTCGCGCATGGCTAGAATAGCCGACCTTGGACCGCCTATCCCCGGCAAGCCACACCAACCGCAGGACGGTGACTATCGATTTCACGCATGCCCGATCTGCGGTCAGCAGGTCGACAAACGCGATTTCCGCCAGGTGATGTGGCACGAGCGACCAGATCACGATCCGCTTGAACTGGATCAGTGAGGCAGGAACAACTTGGCAGCCTTCAGGGCCACGTCACACTAGGAAGGAAAGGCCGGACCCTTTGCCGCCGGCCGGTGAACCTTGTGGTTCCAAATTCGTCCTCGACCTTCGCAGTGGCTGCATCGCCCGTAATGTCGAGCGATGCGACTGCCCAGTTGGGGCTGGTGTTCGGCGGCAAGGCCGCACTCATCACCTCGCCGACATAGGCATCGACACTCAGCCATGGAGCTCGAAGAGATCGCGGCTATCTACCCGTTCTATCAGCAAACCGGGTATGGGCGGAAAGTGGGCGTAGGCCGACCATGTGGTTGTCGACGCCGAGATGCGCAGTGCTGGTATCGGCGCCAAACTGATGGGGCGGATCGAGAAGGAAGCAGCGCGTTTCGGCTGCGACATCACCCGCATCTCGATACGAGCGCACACACAAATTCTACAGCCTAAACGGTTAGGCCGATGATGCGCTCGTTCTGGTCAGCCACTGAGTGCGTGGGCCGAGGCAGAGTTCCCACAATATGCTGCGCACAAAGTAGCGACAGAGCGGGCCTAGAAGCGACATAGCGCCGGGTGTGAACGCGAACGCAGCCGGCGCCCGAATGCGTTCAGCGAGCGCCGTCGCGTCCACCTTGCCTTTCTTTGACGGCCCTGTGTTCAGCTTCCCACGGCAACGCGTGGAAGTCGGGCTGGTGCCCCGCTTCACGGTAGCCAGCCTGAGTGAGTAACTTGCTTTGTCCCGCTCCACAACGCAAACAAACGGCGGATTCCCCAAGCACCTATAAACGCCTACAGCTTTTTCCATGCGACAGGTGTGCTGCGGGTGCTCGAAGATGTCGTCCTTCATTGCGATGACAGAACAGGGAGCGAGGACAACTCTTTTTTTGATTGCAGAGAGAGTCTGGGCGGGCTTCTTAGCGCGTCGATTCGCTTCGAGGCCTCGGCTTTGCTTAGATCTTCGGCGTAGCTTCTGTCGTCGCCCGCCTGCTCACATCTGGTGTGGTCACTGCGCTCGGCTACGGCACCACGGGGCTTTCTATAGGTCAGCGGGTGTTCGGCCTCGCGGACTGGCATCGCGACGGCACCCTCGCCGAGTATGTTGCCATGGAGGCCCGTAACCTCGCGCCGCTGCCCGGCGATGTCGACTTACGGTGGGCGCTAGCCTGCCGATCTCCGGCCTAACTGCATGGCAGGGGCTGTTCCAGCATGGCCGCATCAAGGCCGGGCAGAGCGTTCTCGCGCATGGCGCTGCCGGTGCCGTCGGTTTGATGGTGGCGCAGCTTGGCAGGGAGGCTGGAGCCTATGTGATCGGCACCGGGCGTGCTGCCGACCGCCAGAAAGCGCTCGACTTCGGTGCAAATGAATTCCTCGACCTCGCAAAAGACACGCTTGAAGATGTAGGCAGCGTCGATCTGGTGTTCGATGTCATCGGCGGCGATATCCAGAAGCGATCCGCAACGCTCGTCCGCGTCGGAGGTATCCTTGTCACAGTCGTCGGACCATCGGACATTCGAGCTGCCGATGGCCTGACCGTTGACTTCGTCGTCGAGGCTGATCGCCCTCAGCTCTCTGAGATAGTGCAGCGGATCCGCGATGGACGACTGCGGACGAACATTGGCAAGGTTTCGAGCTTGGATGATGCCATCGGCACCTTCAACTCAACGGACCGACGCGCAGGAAAGACGGTTGTCCGCGTTCGTCCGTGAGAACTTGGGAGAGGAGGCCGGTCCTCTCTCCGTATGGCCGCCTCTGGCAGCTGACACGGTGAGGTGCAAATCAGCGCCTGTCGCGGGATTTAGCCATCGTAGGGCGGTGTTTGCGGGAACCTGCTTTGTACGTTTCCGACTCTTGCCTTTTTCGGAAAGTGACCCACAGAATAGCTGATTGAGGTTCTATCTCTCTGGGAGGATGGGATGGACATTCAAGCACCTGTTCGGCCTGCGCAGCAAACGGCCAAGGAGCTGGTCCGCGAGGTCCTGTTGGGCTCTCAACCCGGCGACATTATTTCCGTCAAAGCGACCATTGTAGCGGTCCGTGAGCGCGGCGGCGATCTTCTCGAAACTGACTGCCAGTTAGTCGAAATGATCGTCAAATCAGCCTCCGTTTGCGGACTGTTCATCGCCTTTGACGTTCGAGAGGCGTGATGCCCCACCGTTGGTTCAACCCTCCAGTTTTTGTGAAGACTGAGCGCCCGGGGCTTACCGGGTTGATGCCGCCGCCGAGGAGCTCCTAAAGTGGTCCAATCGTGGCCCCAAGTGGCGGCTGGCGGCCGAGGCTTGCCTATCTGCGATGGATGGCAAAATGCCGGGTAATGACTTCCGGCTGCTGTTCGAAGCCGCGGCTGATGAAGAGGAGATGCTGCTGCCGGATTAACAACGCTATACGACGAGACCATTCGGGTCTGTTCGCGTTGCGAATTCACCGGCAACGGGCATCTATGCCGTCCGGCTACCGAGCGACGCCCCAGATGGACAGTTGTTCGCCGGTGGGCGTACCATAGGGCCGGGGGGTGACCGATGGAGGTCACATGGTTGATGAAGAGCATCGCCGCGAACGGAGGCAGCGGGTGCTTAAAGGCGCCTCAATCATCAGCGGAATTACAAACTCCGAGATCAGTTGCACCATTCGGAACCAAAACAGTGGCGGAGCTGAGCTCAAAGTCCCGGTGGAATCGCGTGTCCCTGAGCGGTTCGTGCTTTACGTGCCGACCGACGGCGTTGCCTACCAAGCAGTCCTGCGGTGGCGCAGGAACGACCGAATTGGGGTTCAATTTACAGGAACGTTGCCAAAGCCGCGTCTCCACTATGGCTAAAGCGGATGCCCGGGATGCACAGACTCGGGAATTTGGACTCCGGCGCTCCACACGTGTTCCATGGCAGTCATACTTTAGAGGTTACCCCCCGGCGAACCTTCGCTTCAGGTCGACATGGTCAGAAGGCTGAAGATCACGGGAATATTCCTCGTCCAGATAGTTAGCCAGACGCCCACGCGCTGCGGGGGTACCCAGTGAAGACATCAAACACCGTCCCGCTTTCGGCGGGTTCCTTCCTCAGGTCGTAGCTTTGGGAAGCCATGCCGTCACTAGGTAAGTCTGCGGTCCAGTTCTCAAGCAGTGATCGACATTCCTGTTGGAATGCGGGTTCTACAGCAGATTCGGTTTCAAGGATCGCGAGGGGTTGGCTCAATGCATCATGAACGACCCAGCATTCTCAGAAACCGGCACCCGTCTGCGCAGCCTTATCGTGCAGATAGGTAGAGTCAAAATCTGCGGCGCGAACGAGCCCTGCCCAGTCGGGCGCATGAAAACGCGAGCCAAGGGTAGATATCAGACCGTCGCGTCGAAGGTCCTGAAGCACTCGGTTCACGTGCACGGAGGAGAGGCCTAGTGCGTCGCCAAGTGCAGCCTGCGTTATCGGGAGATAGGCCACATTATCTTCAATGCGACCGACCGAGCGAAGGCGGACAATAAGTTCGCAAAGAATGTGAGCCATACGCGAGTAGGCGTCGCGCCTTCCGACGTTGGTGACCCACTCTCGATAGATCGCCGCGTCGATCACAGTGGAGCGCCAAAACACTCTCGTTATCGAAGAGTGCTGGTCGCAAATGGCGCGAAGATCGTCGTGCCGCATGAAGCCCACTCGAGAGGGCATCAGAGGGGTGAACGTGCAATCCATGACCGACAAATGCAAACCATGCAGGTCGGGAATGTCGCCCGGAACAAAAAAGGAGGATATCTGACGCTTGCCCTCCCCGGTTAGTTTGGTCGACCCTATCAAGCCGTCAAGAACGACGAAGGAAAGGCTCGGCTTATCGCCCTCGCGCAGAATGTCTTCGTTGGCCTGATATCTCTTCTCCTGAATCGAGATGTTCCCCAAGGTCGCAATGTCTGATTCTGCGAGTTCCGAGATGGCTTGGAGCTTGCGGATCAACATTTTGAAAGAAGGATCATGTGCCATCAAGAACCTGTTCGTGTTTGCTCTCAACTTTTAGTTGGCGCTAATGTTCCCGCTGCCTAGGGAGACGAAGGCCAATGGTCAGTGCGTCGATGATGCAGGCAAAGTTCAGCTGTCCTCAATCCTTTTCGCCTGCCGCACCCTGTTCGAAACGGCTGGATCACAACCTGCTTTCCACCGGATTAACGAGTGCTATTGCGCGCCAGGAACCTTAAGAGTTCGCAGCCGTTCAACTGATGGGGCGCACGAAGCAGGCTTTCAATGTCATCGGGTTCCGTGCTGTTCGTGGAGACGTCGAGAACTCTCCGGGAGGCCGGGTTCGAGGTGGTCGCCGGCTTAAGGGGCCTTGAAGCGATTGGGACTTTCGGTCGTGAGCCGGAGCGAGTTGTGGCTCTCCTGACAGATATCAGACTTGGGGACGGCCCAAGCGGGTGGGATGTGGCCCGGCACCTCCGAGGCGCCGATCCTACTATGCCAGTTATATGACAGCGTTGGTCGATGCCATGGCCTGCTACGCAATTGACCGACATCAAATCGACATCCTGTCTCTCGGCTGCGTTGAATTGGAGTTCGCCTTCACCAAGGGCCAAATCGCCAAGGGCGGTATCAGGCACTGGCGCGAGATCATTTCTGCCGCCATGCGCCTGCAAAGCCAGAATGCACTGGGCCAAGCTGGGCTGCTGGTAGGACGAGACCGTCTACTACGCGTCGACGGAGCACCTATGAAGTCTAATCCGATCGACCTCGACGACTACACCCGGTCCGCCGCAGAGTTACCTGTTTATTGCTGCCTCACTGGTCAAGCAACATGAGGAACGGCTGGCGGCGCTTTTCGCTGCGCCGCGTCCACCCTACAAAGCGGTGTATGGGCCAAGGTCTCAGGACCCGTAAATAGCCACCTGTTCTTCGCACGATGTCGGCTTTCAGAAACCGCCTAAAGCGATCCCGATATTGGGCGCAATGGCCATCCGTTCTGATTAAGTCGTCTTGGCCAGCCGTGGTCTTCACTCGACCCCGCATGATGAGGTATGACCAAGAAGGATGTAGACTCAACCGGAAGAGACAAGGTGCAGGTGCAAGGCATTGAGAGAAATAGCAGGAACCGAACCAATCCACAGGAATATTTTGTTGGTATTTATGTTGGTAGCAGATGCGGAAACATTCCCCTAAGTATCTGAAAGCAAAACGGGATTTTCTTCACTTGAATTCCGCCTCTGGGCACCATCACCCTAGGGTCCATTCCGGACACATAGCTGAGCAATGCCTCCGCGCTGCACATCGCGGTGTCAGCGCCGCCAGTGAGTTGAACTCCGCCTGCAGCCATCCGAAACGCCGCGCCGATTAGCGCCGGTTATTTCAGTCCGAACTCGACCGGCGTCGGCTGACCGCCGGCCGGCCCATCGAACAGCAGAAGCGCGCGCAGCCTGCCATCGGCCTCGCCGAGCGGCAGCAGCGCTTCCGGCTTGATCTCGGCGCCATAGCCTTCGAGATCGAGAAGCTTATCGGCCTGATCGCCATCGGAGAACACTGAGTAGTCGCCGAGCTTGATGGGCTGGCCTTCGGGCGGGTCGTTGACGGGACCGGCGAGCACGAGCAGCTTTCCCTGATAGGCGAGAAGATCGCGCACGCCGCGCGCATGTCCCTCGCCGTCGACTCCGAGTTCCAGCTTCAGCAGGGTCGCGCCGCCCGGCCCGTGATCGAACAGCATGCCGAGCGGCACCGACAGGATGACGGCCCGGTTGCCCTCCAGAACCGGCCCGCGCAGCCCCGCCAAAAGGGCGCCGTCGCGCACCGCCACGCCCTCTATGGTGAGGCCGTTTTCCTCAAGCGGGCTTTGGGCGAAGGGCGCGAGCTCGGGCTGGGCGCGCACGATTGCCGGCAGTTCCGTCGATCGCCTCTTTTCCGGCTCGGCCATGAGCTTGCCGGTCGTCATATCGATCGAATCGGGCGCAAAGCGAATGCGGAAAATCTCACTGCTCGCCATGACCCTCGCCTCGACCTCGGCGGCGGCGTCGACGCCGGATTCATGGCGCGGCCGGCCATGTGAACCTATGACATAGAAGGCTCCGCCGGCGAAGGCCACGCCCTCGGCGTCCAGTTCGAGAGGCTTGCCGACGAAACTTCGTCGATCAGCCGCACGAAATCCCCGGCGATCAGCTTACCGTCCTGCAGGATGATGATCTGTGCCCCTTGCGTCTCGTCATCGGCAATGAGGCAAAGCCGCGGGAAGCCACTTTCCGTCGCGCAGGCAATGCCGCTCACATCCTTGGAATTCTTGCTCTCCGATCCCTCGAGATTCTTCGGCTTGCCTGTCAGCTTGCCCTGGATCGTCCAAGGTTGCGGAGCCTGCGCAAGCGCCGCTCCGCTCCAGCCAACCGCCAGGCACGCAGCCACAAGCGAGGCGCTTAGTTTGCGAGAGTCAATCGACCATGTCATGGCGCTCAATCCATCCGCCCGCCCGTCAAGAACATGCCAAACGCGCGATGCGGCACAGCCGTCGGGAACGGGTGGAGCAGACGATTGACTTGCTTTGTCCGTTTTGAACAGCTTCTTCCGAGCGCGTCGTATTTAAACGGGATCCTGCGACGCACTTCAAGTCTTTGTCTCGATACACGCTCAATTCCTTCCATGGCATTCAGGTATTTTCGAAGACGCTGAAATAGCCACTGGATTTTTACAATAGATCAAAGTAACCTTCTCCTGTCGGCTTCTCACTTTTGAATGATCGTTGTCTATTTTCGTGCGGCGCAGTAGCACTGTGCTGGGCAAATTCTGATATTTATGGAGGCACTGGCATGTCAGGCATTGTGCGCGTGTGGATTTTTGGAATGTCGGTGCTTTTCCCGATCGCCATGAATTCGCCGAGTGCCGCGAAATCGCTCGAATGTACCTATGAGGGGCAGGCTGGCGTCGATGGCAGCCGGCTTATCGAAATCAACACAGAGCATTCGAACTATTCTTACCAGATGGTCGCATCAAACCCCGAAGATCTTGAGGCAGAGGGCAGCACTTCCTCTGACGCCACATTCGTTGAACTGGACGGCGCCCTCGCCGCTCTCGTTCATGTGAAAGGTTTGATGCAAGCGGGCGAAATCACCACCGAGACGCCGGCCCTCACAATTTTTTACGCCGGAGCGGACGGTAAGTTCGTGGAGGTGACGGACGGGGCCATCGCCAAGGGTACCTGCGTGGCCGGCAATGGCGAGGAGGCTGCACGGCAAGAGGCGCCTTCCGATACTTCTGATCCTTTTTCAGCGCCTTGGGAAAATTCGCAGAACGCAATCGTGCTCGATCCGTTCAAGGGCAACGGCATCGTCTGGCACAAAGTAAAGACGGACCGGCGCGTCGCCGCGATTATTCACAAGGCGACGCAGGGGCTCGGCAGAGATTCCGCATATGCCACCCGCAAAGGCGAGGCAAAGGCGCTCGGTCTCAAATGGGGCTCATACCACCTCCTGACAAAAAGCGACGTTGACCGGCAGATCAGCAACTACCTCCAGGTGGTCGGAAACGATACGACAGAGACCCATGCCGTTGATGTGGAATGCCTTTCCACGTCCTCAGACTGCCAGGATGGAACGTTCAAGGTCACTTTCGTGCAGATCGAGAGCGCGCTTCGCAGGATGAAGTCGGAGACTGGACGGTTTCCGCTGCTCTATGTGAACCATTCCGTCGCCAAAGAGCTCTCCCGCCACTGGCACGGCTCGACCGAGTTCGGCGGCGTCCCGCTTTGGTATGCACGCTTCAAGCGGCACGTAACCGACTTCCCCGAAGGGCCTTGGCACGGCTACACGCTCTGGCAATTCTCCAGCGAGATAAACTGCTCTGCTGCTTCCTGCCCATACCGAGTACCGGGGACCGACCCTGACATGGACCTAAATGTCTACGGGGGGACCGTTGCGGCACTTCAGGCAGCGTGGCCTCTCGATCATTGAGTAGGCCGGGAAGCCACGGCCTGTGCCCCACAGCACGATTTGAACTGACTTGAGCGGTGGCCGCTCAAGCCTAGGCGTCGCGTTCAACGAGGATATCGGCCTCGATCGCCGCATTGACGAAGGCAGCGCGGGCATAGTGCGCCTCTTTCAGGCCTTCGAGAACGCCGAGGCAGGCCTTGCGGGCGGCGACGTGATAGCGGCCCGTCTTCGCGGGCCAGCGGTTCATCAGGATGTCGGCGGCCTGCGCCACGCGCTCCACCTTGTAGATGGTGTTTCCGGACCTGCCGAGCGCCACGCGAACCGGCTCATCGACATGCTGGTCTTGCATGCTTCCCCTCCCGAACGCGATCGCGAGTCAATTCGGCATGCACTGAAATGGTTCCAGAAACGAAAGAAGCCCGCCAGCCTGAGCCAGCGGGCTTTCTGTTGATCAGCAAGTCTCGCGCTCAGTGGAGGTCTATATCAAGTCTCGTCAGTGGATGGCGGAACGTCAATGGTTCCGCCGCCACCTGACGTAGGCGAAGCAACATGCGCCGCAAGTTTGCCCTTCCGGTGCAGGACCGGCTTTTCGTATACTTCTTTCATTGAAATATGCCCCAAGGCCCAAACGCCCGGCGCAACCCGCGCCTCCATCAGCCCAATGTCAAGCAAATACGAAAACCGGCGCAACGCGAATGACAGGCTTGCAGCGATAGGAGATGGCGGCGTCCAACATTTGCCGCCCAATGAAATCACTTTGCGCCCATCGGCCAAATGGCGGATTCGCTTTGCTTGGTGATCCCCTCCACCTAGGGCAAACTGCCTGCCGGGGCTGCAGGAGGAGAAATGCGAGCACGCGCAGCTACGATCGGCGATCTCGAAAGTGTCTTCCGTGATCTGTCCACGCGGATGTCGGACGAGTATGTGGCCGCCGGCAAGGACAGCAAGGTCGCCTACGACAATCTGATGATGAATTTGAAGGAAGGCCGAGCGCACGCGCTGGTCGAGGGCGACAAGACGGTGGCGATCGTCGCCTGGCACGAGAACAGCGACGCCGCCGACACGCTGTTTGCCGCGCAGGAGGGTTTCTTCAGCGCCGCGACGGTCCGCTTCTGCAGGCGCCACATCCGCCACATTCAGGCGCTGGCCGGCAACCTTCCCATCCACTCGCGCAGCTGGCTGCAGCGGGCCGACGTCGGCAAATGGTTCCGTGTCATCGGTTATGTCGAACGCGGCCGAGAGAACGGCGCCACTGTGTTCGAATTGCCGCCGGCACGGGGAGCGTCAGCTGCGCGGGCTGCCTAGGGCTGCGCACCCACGGATGCCATCACGGAAAAGCCCCCGCCAGGATGGCGATGGGCCAATATCGCCTGCAATGGGCTCATATCGGGGGCTCAGATATCGGGCTGATCCAGCGCCTCGAAAATCACCCGTTCCAGCGGACCGAGATCCTCTTCGATCTCGCTGACCTCAAGGCCTAAATGCCGAGCATCCAGGGCAGCTCGCGTGGTTAGGGTTCGAGCCGTTGCCTTGTCGGCAGGCAGTTCGCCCGGCAGGTGCTCGTGGATCCAGCCCTGCAGGAAATCAACGCCGCGCTCGCTCATCGATTTATCCCTTCCCTTATCTGGGGGATCATTCCCCCAGAATGACCCCAGAAGCGACGATCTGAGCCGTCAGGCTGGTGAGCCTGCCTCGCTTCACGAGCGTCGGCTTTTGGTAGATTTTCTTCATGGCGGTGCCTTTCGCGACAAATCGCTCGTCGGCAACAACGTCCGTCGCGGGGCAGCGTTCCATGGCGGGCTGTTGAGCCCGACCCCCTGACACATCGTATTTGAGAACAGCCCCGCTCCCGCGACCCGTGATGTTGATGCCGCGGCAGGTTGCGAAGCCAATGCGGGGCGTGGCATTTGTCGATGCCGATCATTGGGATGGCAAGCAGGACATGGCACGGCCACCAGACATCGCCCGACACCAGGCCGCCAAGGCAGGCGTTAGCCTGAACCGGGCGCTTTCCAAACTCGGCCTGTGTTCGCGCAAGCAGGCCGAGCTGCTGATAGCCGAAGGGCGCGTGCGGGTTGGCGGCAAGGTGGTGCGCGATCCGTCGCTGCGTGTCGATCTCGGCCGCGACCGCATCGCTGTCGACGGCGAGCAGATCGTCGGCGAGGCAAAAGTCTACCTGATGATCAATAAGCCGCGCGGACAGGTCACCACGCGCGATGACCCGCAGGATCGTGGCACCGTCTATAACTGCCTGGTGGAACTGGAGTTGCCTTTCGTGTCGCCGGTCGGCCGCCTCGACAAGGCCAGCGAAGGCCTGTTGCTGATGACCAACGACACGCGCTGGGCCAACCGCCTGCTCGATCCGGCCTCGCATGTCGCCAAGACCTATCATGTCCAGATCGGCACCGCGCCCGACGAAGCGATGCTGGCGCGCTTTCGCGACGGAGCGATCGTCGACGGCGAACTGCTGACCGCAAGTTCGATCGAACTGCTGCGCAGCGGCGGCCGCACTGCCTGGCTGGAAATCGTGCTCGACGAGGGCCGCAACCGCCAGATCCGCCGCCTGCTCGGGGCATTCGACATCGAGGTGCTGAGGCTGGTTCGGGTGGCGATCGGCGGTTTGCAGCTCGGCGAACTCGCCAAGGGCAAGGCGCGGCATCTGACATCGGAGGAATTGGCGGTGCTCGCGCGTTAAGAGGCAGGCTTGCCGCGAAACCCTACTTCTGGTTCCACCTGCGTATCACCGGCTCGCTCAGATCGTGCTCATAGCCGAGGATGCTGAGGCTCGCGGTATCAAGTACGAAGTGCGCACCGCCTTCGGGTGGCAGACCGAGCCAGCGCGCGGCCAGCACGCGCAGGAAATGCGAGCTTGAAAACACCAGCACATTGCCCTCGATTGCCCGCAGCCCGGCGATGATCCTGTCGGCCCTGGCGCCAACATCCGCTACCGACTCGCCGTCGGGACAGCCGTCACGGAACAATTGCCAGCCGGGGCGCTGCACAAGAATCTCCTTGGTCTTAACGCCCTCATAGGCGCCATAGTCCCATTCCTGCAGGTCGTCCTTCTTGACGGCAGCAGCGCCGAAGCCGGCAAGCGTGCAGGTGCTGAAGGCGCGCTGCGACGGGCTCGACCACACCGCCTGGAAGGACAGATCCTTGAGCCGGTCCGCCACGCCGCGAGCCGCCGCCTCGCCCTTTGGCGTCAACGGTATGTCGGTGCGGCCGGTGTGTTTTCCCGAAGCGCTCCACTCCGTCTCGCCGTGACGGACCAGATAGATCTCGGGGTATGCACTGCTCATTCGCCGGCCTTTCGGTTGAAAACCGCCGACATCCTAGCCGGGAAGCTTTGGCCAACACCAGCCGCCATGCGCGCCAAAACAAAAGGCCGCAACGGGCGAACCGGCTGCGGCCTTGTGGCGAACGTCTGCGTTCAGTAATCAGGCGGGCTGCAGATCGCCCGACAGCGCCAGGTCGGCTTCCTCGGACAATGTGCCGGCCATGGCGGCGGCGAACTTGGTCTGGTCGAGTTCGCCTTCCCAGCGCGCCACAACGATCGTCGCCACTGCATTGCCGACGAAATTGGTCAGCGCTCGGCATTCCGACATGAAGCGGTCGACGCCGAGGATCAGTGCCATGCCGGCAACGGGTACCGTAGGCACGACAGAGAGCGTGGCGGCCAGCGTGATAAAGCCGGCGCCGGTGATGCCGGCGGCACCCTTGGAGCTCAGCATGGCAACCAGCAGCAGCAGGATCTGGTCGCCATAGGTGAGCGGCGTGTCGGTCGCCTGGGCGATGAACAGCGCCGCCAGCGTCATGTAGATGTTGGTGCCGTCGAGGTTGAAGGAGTAGCCGGTCGGGATGACCAGGCCGACCACCGAGCGGTTGCAGCCGGCGCGCTCCATCTTGGCCATCAGGCCGGGAAGAGCGGCTTCCGAGGACGAGGTGCCGAGCACCAGCAGCAGCTCTTCCTTGATGTAGCGGATCAAGGCGAGGATCGAGAAGCCGTTGTACCAAGCGACAGCGCCGAGCACGACCAGCACGAAGAGCAGCGACGTCAGGTAGAAGGTGCCGATCAGAAAGGCGAGGTTGGCAATCGCGCCGATGCCGTATTTGCCGACGGTGAAGGCCATGGCGCCGAAGGCGCCGATAGGGGCGGCCTTCATCAGGATGGCGACCAGGCGGAAGATAGGCGAGGTCAGCGCCTGCAGGAAATCGACGACCGGGCGGCCGCGCTCGCCGACCAGAGCGAGAGAGATGCCGAACAGCACCGAGAAGAACAGCACTTGCAGAATGTCGCCTTGCGCGAAGGCGCCGGTGATGGTGTCGGGGATGATGTTGAGCAGGAAGCCGACGATGGTCGTGTCATGCGCCTTCTCGGTGAAGGTGGCGACCTTCGAGGGGTCGAGCGTCGCCGCATTGATGTGCATGCCGGCGCCCGGTTGGACGACGTTGGAGACGACCATGCCGACGACCAGCGCCAGGGTCGAAAAGACCAGGAAATAGATCATCGCCTTGCCGGCGACGCGGCCAACCTTTTTCAGGTCGGAGACGCCGGCAATGCCGGTGGTCACCGTCAGGAAGATGACCGGCGCGATCACCATCTTGACCAGCTTGATGAAGGCATCGCCGAGCGGCTTCAGCGAAGCACCGAGTTCGGGATAGAAATGACCGAGCAGCACGCCGGCGGCGATCGCCGTCAGGACCTGCACGTAGAGATGACGGTAAAAGGGTAGCTTGCCGCGCGGTTCGGCGGCAGCGAATGCTAGCTGCATGACGTCCTCCATGGCGCCCCGATCGAAAGCTCGACCTCCCGGGGCAGTTGTTTTCCGCAGCCTTGCGACTGCTGTATTGGTCACTGCAACTGCCGTGCCAGACTGTGCGGCATACCGCAGCCATTGATTTTGTTGGGTATTCGTCCGATCGAGGCTGCTGCCGCTCAACGCAAGTGCGGACATCCGCATGACTGAATTGTGCTTTGTGCGAAATCATGCACAAATAGGGAATGCTGCAACGCCCTGCCGCGGTCCTGTCGCCGACGCCCGAGCAACTCGGCAAACGCGCGCGTCGCGCCTGGCTGCTGTTTGCGGCGATCGCGCTGGTGATCGTTGCCACGGCGCTCACCGGCGCCGGCCTCTACGCGCGCCGCGCCGAGGTCGCGGCACTGGCGGCGCAAGGCCGCACCGATGCCAATCTGAAGGTTGCGTTGCTGCGCGCCGTGCTGGAAAGCCCGCGGGCGCTGCCGCTGCTCTTGTCCGAGGACCAGCAGGTGCATGACGCCCTGCAGAACAAGGGCGCTGTCACGATCGACGTGCTCAACCGCAAGCTCGAAGGGCTGGTCTCCGGCACCAAGGCTTCGGTGCTTTACGTCACCGGCGTCGACGGGTTTGCGATCGCCTCCAGCAACTGGCGCGAAACAACCAGCTTCGTCGGCAACGACTATGGTTTCCGCGCCTATTTCTCCGGCGCCATGCAATCGAGAACGGCCGAATATTTTGCGCTGGGCAACATCAGCAAGCGCCCGGGCCTCTATATTTCGCGTCGCGTCGGCAATGCGGCGGCACCGCTCGGCGTCGTCGTCGTTAAGATGGAATTCGACCAGCTTGAAGCCGACTGGCATGAGGCCAACCGGCCGGCCTATGTCAGCGACGACCACGGCGTCGTGCTGATCACCAGCGTGCCGTCCTGGCGCTTCATGACCACCGCGCCGCTGACCGGCCCGGTGGCTGCCACCATCCGGAGCAGCCAGCAATTCGGCAACGCGCCGCTGATCCCCTTGCCGATCACACGCCCCGAGGCATTGAGCCCTGACGTGTCGATGGTGCATGCGATAACACCGGGCGGCAGCGATGCCGAATATCTCAGGCTTTCGACACTGGTCCAATCGACGCCATGGCGGCTCGATTATCTCGTGCCGGTCGAAGCGCCGATCGCGGCTGCGGTGCGTGAGATGCGGCTGCTGGCGCTGGGCGTCGTGGTGCCGTTGCTGGCGCTGGCCGGCTATCTCCTGTGGCGCCGTCAGTCGGCGCAGATGCGCATCGCTGCCGAACAGGCAGCGCGCATCGAGCTTGAGCGCCGCGTCGTCGAGCGTACGCATGACCTCAGCCTGGCGCGCGACCGGCTGCAGGCCGAGATCACCGATCACCGCAGCACCGAAGCCAAGCTGCAGGTCATGCAGCAGGAATTGGTGCAGGCCAACCGTCTTGCTACCCTCGGCCAGGTTGCCGCCGGGGTCGCGCATGAGATCAACCAGCCGGTGGCGACGATCCGCGCCTATGCCGACAATGCGCGTGTGTTCCTGGAGCGCAAGCAGACCGCCTCGGCCGAGGAGAACCTTGGCGCGATTGCCGCGCTGACCGAGCGCATCGGAGGCATCACCGAAGAGTTGAAGGTCTTTGCCCGCAAGGGGCGCACGGCAGCCGAACCGGTCGAATTGCGCGGCGTCATCGAGGGCGCCGTGGTGCTGCTCAGAAGCCGCTTTGCCGGTCGGCTGGACGCACTCGATATCACGCTTCCGCCGGTAACGCTCAAGGTGATGGGCAACCGGCTGCGGCTCGAACAGGTGCTGATCAACCTGTTCCAGAATGCGCTGGAAGCGCTGGACGGGCGCGACGGCGCCAGGGTGCAGGTGTCGGCCCAGGAGACGGCCGACGGCGTGGCGCTTGCCGTCGCCGACAATGGGCCGGGCATTTCGCCTGCCATCCTCAAGTCATTGTTCACGCCGTTCAACACCTCGAAGGAAAAAGGCCTCGGGCTCGGCCTCGTCATCTCGCAGGACATCGTCGCCGACTATGGCGGACGCATCGAGGTGGCGAGCGACCAGGCCGGCACGCGCTTTACCATTCACCTCGCCAGGGCAGCATGATGGACACCGCACCGGTCGTATTGATCGACGACGATAGCGAATTGCGGAGGGCCACGCGGCAGACGCTGGAACTCGCTGGTTTTTCCGTCTCGGCCTTTGCGGTGGCGAACGAGGCGCTGGCCGGGCTCGACGCCAATTTTCCCGGCGTGGTGGTGTCCGACATCCGCATGCCCGGCATTGACGGCCTGCAGCTCTTCGACCGCGTCTTGCAGCTTGATGCCGACATTCCGGTAATCCTGGTCACCGGGCATGGCGACATCGCGGTTGCGGTCAAGGCGATCAAGGATGGCGCCTACGACTTCATCACCAAGCCTTTCGCCGCCGACCGGCTGGCGCAAAGTGTGGCACGGGCGGCGGAAAAGCGCCGGCTGGTGATGGAGAACCGCGCCTTGCGCGAAAGCGCCGAACAGGCGCAGGACGGCCTGCCGCTGATCGGGCAGACGCTGGCGATGGAGCGATTGCGCCGGACGCTGCGGCAAATCGCCGATACCGATGTCGACGTTCTGGTGACCGGCGAGACCGGCTCCGGCAAGGAGGTGGTGGCGAGCCTGCTGCATCGCTGGAGCCGCCGCGCCAGGGGCAATTTCGTGGCGCTGAATTGCGGCGCGCTGCCGGACACGGTCATCGAAAGCGAGCTGTTCGGCCATGAGGCCGGCGCCTTCACCGGCGCACAGAAGAAGCGCATCGGCCGGATCGAGCATTCGAGCGGCGGCACGCTGTTCCTCGACGAGATCGAAAGCATGCCGGCCTCGACCCAGGTGCAGATGCTGCGGGTGCTGGAAATGCGCGAGGTGACGCCGCTCGGCACCAATGAAATCCGGCCGGTCGACCTGCGCGTCGTCGCCGCCGCCAAGGTCGATCTCGGCGACGCCAGCCGGCGCGGCGCCTTCCGCGAGGATCTCTACTACCGGCTCAATGTGGTGACGATCTCGATCCCGCCGCTGCGCGAACGCCGCGACGACGTCGCCCTGCTGTTCTTCTACTTCGCCGAGCGTGCAGCCGGCCGCTTCCGCCGGCAAATGCCAGCCGTGCCTGCCTCAGTGCACCGCCATCTGAGCCAGCACGACTGGCCGGGCAATGTGCGTGAACTCGCGCATTTCGCCGAGCGTTTCGTGCTGGGACTCGAGGAAGCGGCGCAAGCGCCACCTTCCGCCCCGGCGGAGCCGGATGACGCCAGCTCACTGCCGGAACGGCTGGAACGCTATGAAGCCAATGTCATCCGCGAGGCGCTTGGCCGCAATGACGGCGATGTCCGGCGCACGATTGAAGCGCTCGGCATTCCGCGCAAGACCTTCTACGACAAGCTGCAGCGGCACCGCATCGTGCGCAGCGATTTTTCCAGGTAATTCATTTTCCAGGTATTCAGGCGTGTGGACCCGAAAGCAGGGTAGATTTTGTGAACCGGCGCAAAAAAACCGTGGCAAGTCGGCATCAGAAAGTGTTGAAGACCGCATCGGCGGCCTTCGGCACGGCGCGATCCGGTTGCGCTCGGCAGATGTTGATGATTTGTTGCCGGTCAGCGGAGAATGAATGATGCGAGAACCTGTCGGTCAAGATGAATATGGATCGACCAACCCGTTCGATCCGGACGATCTGACGAATTTGAACGCGATCGGCCCGGCCATGGGCGGCGGCAACGACTTCGAGAAATACGCCGTTGCCGTGATCATCGTCTTCGGCGCGCTGATCATTGGCGGGCTGATGGCCGCTTCCATGACCTTTGGTCACCGGAACGGCTTCCTGTTTGCGCTTGGCGGCGCAACCGCGGCCTGGATATCGGGCAATGCGCTGCTCCTCGACCGTCCCCGCATCTACGCGGCGTTCGTCGTGATCGCGGCGCTGATGCTCGTCGGGTCGACGCTTACGCTCGTCCTCTGATCAATCTCTTGTTTTGATCAGTAGCCAATCGCCTCGCCGGATGCGGCGCGGCTGTCGATGGCGCCGTTGTAGCGGGCGCCGCCGCCCTTCTCGATTTCCGCCAGGCTCTTGCCGCCGACAAGAATGCCGGCCGCCTGACCCCAGGTAGAATCCGCGAGATCGAGGTGGTAGCCCATGCCGGCCAGCAGTTTTTCAGTGTCGGGCGACAGGCCGAACGGTTCGACATAGATCGTGTCGGGCAGCCATTGATGGTGGATGCGCGATGCGTCGATCGCCTCCTGGATGTTCATGCCGTGGTCGATGACGTTGACGATGGTTTCCAGCGTGATGGTGATGATGCGCGAGCCGCCGGGGCTGCCGATAACCATGAACGGCTTGCCGTCCTTGGCGACGATGGTCGGGCTCATCGATGACAGCGGCGTCTTCTTCGGCTGGATGGCATTGGCCTCTCCCTGCACGAGACCGTAGAGGTTGGGCACGCCAGGCTTCTGGGTGAAATCATCCATCTCGTTGTTGAGCAGGATGCCGGTGCCGTCGGCGACCACGCCGGCGCCGAACGAACCGTTCAGCGTATAGGTGACCGCGACCGCATTGCCGTCATCGTCGATGATTGAATAGTGCGTCGTTTCCTTCGACTCGCCGAAGCCCTTCGGCATCAAATCCTGCGAGACGCCGGCGCGGAACGGGTCGATCTTGTCGCGGATCTCCTTGGCGTAACCCTTGTCGAGCAGTTTCGAGACCGGATTGTCGACGAAATCGGGATCGCCGAGCGCCGAGTTGCGGTCCACATAGGCGTAGCGCATCGCCTCGACCATGACATGCACGGTCTCGGCCGAGCGGGCGCCGAGATAGGACAGCGGGTAGCCCTCCAGCACGTTGAGGATTTCGCAGATGATGACGCCGCCGGAGCTTGGCGGCGGCGAGGACGTGATCTCATAGCCCCGATAGGTGCAGCTCACCGGTTGCAGCTCGCGTACCTTATATTGCTCGAAGTCTGAGTTGGCCAGAATGCCGCCCCTGGCGCCGCTCGCCTTGACGAGGGCGCCGGCGATGGCGCCTTTGTAGAAGGCGTCGGCGCCTTTTTCGGAGATGGCGGCGAGCGAGGCTGCAAGATCGGGCTGGAGGAGACGCTCGCCGGCGCCATAGGGTTTGCCGTCCGGCTTCAGGAAGATGGCGGCGGCGGCAGGGTCCTTCGCCAGCCGTGCGGCATTGCTTGCGAATGAAGCAGCGTCGCCCTGGTCGAGGATGAAGCCATCCTTGGCATAGGCAATTGCCGGCGCCATCAAATCCTGGCGTGGCAGCGTGCCATATTTTTCACGAGCCATCTCGAACCCTGCCACGGAACCCGGTACGCCGACCGCAAGGTAGCCATCAAGGCTGGCGCCCTTCACCGGATTGCCGTCCTTGTCGAGATACATGATCTTGGTTGCCGCCAGCGGCGCGCGCTCGCGGAAATCGAGGAAGGTCGATTTGCCGTCCTTGAAGCGGATGGTCATGAACCCGCCACCGCCGATATTGCCGGCATTAGGGTAGACGACGGCGAGCGCATAGCCGACGGCGACCGCCGCATCGACGGCATTGCCGCCCTTCTTCAGCACCTCGACGCCGGCTTCCGACGCCAGATGCTGGGCAGTGACGACCATGCCGTGCTCGCCCTTCGCCGGTTGAGGCGAGGCGGCATGGAGCGCGCCGGATGGCGCGAGCGCAATTGCGAGCGAAAGGGTGACGCCAATCAGCGTCCGGCGGGTCAAGGGCATGGCGGTGCTCCAAGTGCGGTGTGCCTAGAAGAGCTACATGGAGCGGCCGAGTCCATCATCAATATGAGCGAACACATATTGGTGTTCGCCTGCCGGCAGAGGCAAGCTGATCTCCCCCCTGTGGTGGAGATTAGCCAATCTCAAACAATCCCGCCTGAACCGCCCACAACCGCCGGCCGTTCCGCCGCGACCTTCGCCCGGTAGCCCGCCGCGCGATATGCGGCGACTGGATCGATGGCGCCGCCTGTGTTCAGCCGCGCCATGGCAAGGATCGGCTCGACATCGGTGCGGTAGGCAGCTTTCAGAGTCTGCGTCGCCATCAGCGCATCATTGCCGTCTTGGAAACCCTCGAGCGCCTTGCGGTCGACCAGCAGCGCCTGCGCATAGGCGCGCTGCACCTCGACTGCCGACAGCATCAGGCTTTCGATCGGGTCGGTGACGTTGTGGCTCTGGTCGAGCATGTGGGCGGGATCGAAACCCTCGGCGCCGGAAAGCTCTGCATCAACCAGTTCGTTGAAGACCAGGAACAGCCGATAGGGATCGATCGAGCCGGCATCGAGATCGTCGTCGCCATACTTCGAATCGTTGAAATGGAAGCCGCCCAGTTTTTTGAACTGGATCAGCCGCGACACGATCATCTCGATGTTGACATTGGGCGCATGGTGGCCCAGGTCGACCAGGCAGAACGCCTTGTCGCCCAGCTCCTTGGCGATCATGTAATTGGTGCCCCAGTCCTGCACGACCGTGGAGTAGAAAGCCGGCTCGTACATTTTGTGTTCGGTGAACAGTTTCCAGTCGGCGGGCAGTCCGGCATAGATCTCCTTCATGGCGTCGAGATAGCGCTCGAAGGCTTTGGCGAAATTGACCTGGCCGGGGAAATTCGAGCCGTCGCCGATCCACACTGTCAGCGCCCTGGACCCCAGCGTCTTGCCGATCTCGATGCATTCGAGATTATGCTCGACGGCCTGGCGGCGCGTGCCGGCATCGGCATGCGAAAGCGAGCCGAATTTGTAGGAGAGCGTCTGATCCCTGGCATCCGAAAAGGTGTTGGAGTTCATGGCGTCGAAGCCGAGGCCGAAGCGCGAGGCGGCCTGCTTCAGCCGGTTCGGATCGGCCTTGTCCCACGGGATGTGCAACGAGACGGTCGGTGTCGCCTGCGTCAGCTGGCTGATGACGGCGCAGTCCTCGATCTTGTCGAAAATGTCGCGCGGCTCGCCGGCGCCGGGAAAGCGGGCAAAGCGTGTGCCGCCGGTGCCGACGCCCCAGGACGGAATGGCGACGGCGAATTTCTCGACCTTGCCGCGGATGGCGTCGATGGCGATGCCGCGACGATCGAGGCGTTCCCCGAGCGAGGCGTAGTCGCGTTCGAGGTCGGGTTTGCGCTGGGCGTTGTGGCTGGAGACGAGATCGGCGGCGATGATGGTTTCGGACAAGTGCTATTCCTCCCAATGCGTTCAGTCAGCGCTGCCCCTCATCCGGCCCTTCGGGCCACCTTCTCCCCGTATAGTGACGGGGAGAAGAGAAGCGCTCCGCCCTTAACTCAGCGCGTAAAGCTCTGCGCGTTGCCGGCGTCGACGTTGATGATGTTGCCGGTGGATTTGGCCGACATGTCGGACGCCAGGAAATAAATCGCTTCGGCAATGTCTTCCGGAAACACCGAGCGCTTCAGCATCGAGCGCGAGCGGTAGTGCTCTTCGAGGTCGTCGGTCGACATCTTGTAGGCGGCGGCGCGCTGTTCCTTCCACTCGCCGGTCCAGATCTTCGAACCGCGCAACACGGCGTCCGGATTGACGACGTTGACGCGGATCTGGGCTTCCGCGCCTTCCAGCGCCAGGCAGCGGGCGAGATGGATTTCGGCCGCCTTGGCGGTGCAATAGGCGGCGGCGTTGGGTGACGCGGCAAGGCCGTTCTTGGAGGCGACGAAGACGACATTGCCGCCGATCTTCTGGGCGCGAAACAGCCGGAAGGCTTCGCGCGAGACCAGGAAATAGCCGGTCGACAATATGTCCATGTTCTTGTTCCACAGCGCCAGCGTCGTCTCCTCGATCGGCGCCGAGGAGGCGAGGCCTGCGTTGGAGACGAGAATATCAATGCCGCCGAACTCGACGGCTGTCTGGGCGAAGCCGGAAATCACCTGCTCCTCCGCGGTGACGTTGATCAGCACCGGCCGGACGAAGTCCTTGCCATAGGCTTTCGCCAGTTCGTCATTGGCGCTGGCAAGTGCGGCCTCGTCGATATCGGCCAGCACCACGCAGGCGCCTTCGCGCAGCAGCCGGCTGGCGGTGGCGCGGCCGATGCCGCCGGCGCCGCCGGTGACCAGCGCGATTTGGCCGGCGAGCGACTTCGGCTTCGGCATGCGCTGCAGCTTCAAATCCTCGAGCAGCCAGTATTCGATGTCGAAGGCCTCCTGCGCCGGCAGGCCGACATAGGACGAGACGGTCGAGGCTCCGCGCATGACGTTGATGGCGTTGACGTAGAATTCGCCAGAGATGCGGGCGGTGGCCTTGTCGCCGGCGAAGGTGAACATGCCGACGCCGGGCATCAGGTAGACCACGGCATTGGGGTCGCGGATCGGGGGCGAGTCCGGATGCTTGCAGCTGTCGTAATAGGCCTGGTAGCCGACACGGTACTCAGCAATATCGTCGGCGAGGCGCGCAATCACGGCTTCGACGTCGGGCTTCGCTGGGTCGAACTCGATAACCAGCGGGCGGATTTTTGTGCGCAGGAAATGATCCGGGCATGAGGTACCGAGTGCCGCCAGCGGGCGCAAATCCCTGGAGTTGACGAATTCGAGCACAGCGGCGGAATCGTCGAAATGGCCGAGCTTGTGGCTCTTCTCCGAAATCAGGCCGCGGATCCTCGGCATCAGTCTCGCCGCGATGGCGCGGCGCTCAGCGGCGTCTAGCGATTTGACGACTTCGCCGCCGAAGATGGCGAGACCCTCGGAGCGGCGCTCGAACCATTCGATCGCCTGGTTGATGACCGAGATCGTCGTCTCATAGCACTCCTTGGGTGTGTCGCCCCAGGTGAACAAGCCGTGGCTTTCGAGGATGACGCCCTTGGCCTCGGGGTGTTCGACGCAGAATTTCTCCAGCCAGAGGCCAAGTTCGAAGCCCGGCCGCTTCCACGGCAGCCAGCCGATGGCGTCACCGAATATCTCCTTGGTCAACGCCTTGGAATCCTTGGCCGCGGCAATCGCGATAATGGCATCGGGATGCATGTGATCGACGAACGGCTTCGGCACATAGGCGTGCAGCGGCGTGTCGATCGAGGCCGCGCGCGGGTTGAGATTGAAGGTGCAGTGGGGAAGATAGCCCACCATCTCGTCCTCATGCGCGACGCCGCGATAAAGGCCTTTCAGCGCCTGCAGTTTGTCCATGTAAAGCGTGGCGAAACCGTCCAGCTTGATCGAGGCGCTGTCGCCGCCCGAGCCCTTGACCCATAGCACTTCGACTTCGGCGCCGGAGAGCGGGTCCTTCTGCCGGATCTTGGACGAGGTGTTGCCGCCGCCATAATTGGTGACACGCTTGTCGGAGCCGAGCGTGTTGGAGCGATAGACCAGAAGCTCAGGCTCGCTCAGCCCCTTGGCTTTAGCATCGTCCCAAAGGTTGGCAAGGCGCGAGCCGGAGCGCTTGTCGAGCATGATTATCCTCCCTGGACGCAAAAGGCGCGGTCCATTTTGCCGGAAATGTCTACGCAAGCATCTCGGTTGTCAATCATAAACGATCAAGATCGATCATATTGCACTGCACAATGAAATTATATGAGCGGAAATGATTGACACTGGTGGTTTTCTAGTGCCTCATGACCATGCAGGGAGGAACCATGCACGAAAAAGAGCGCCACAGGATCATTCTGTCCGCCGTCCAGGAAAAGCCTGTGGTGACGGTGCAGGAGATGGTCGACCTGACGGACTCCTCCGAGGCGACGATCCGGCGCGATATCGCGGCTCTTCATGTGCAAAAGCGCCTGCGTCGCGTGCGTGGCGGCGCCGAGGCGATCTCGCCACCGCAGTTCATCGGCCTCGCCGGCCGGCCCTTTTCCGTCAACGAAACGCTTAACGCTTCGCAGAAGCGCGCGATTGCGCGCGAAGCGGTGGAGCTGTGCAAGGACGGCGAACCGATCATCATCAATGGCGGCACCACCACCTTCCAGATGGTGCATTTCCTGACCGGACGCCGCATGCCGATCTTCACCAATTCGTTCCCCATCGCCGAGCACCTGCTCAAGCATTCGAAGAACACCGTCATGCTGTCGGGCGGCACCATCTACCGCGAGCAGAACATCATCCTCTCGCCCTTCGACAATGACGTGACGCGTAATTTCTACGCGCGCCGCATGTTCATGGGCGCTCAAGGGCTCGGGCCTCTTGGCCTGATGGAAGGCGACCCGCTGCTGATCCAGGCGGAGCAGAAACTGATCGACCAGGCCGACGAACTGGTGGTGCTGGTCGACTCATCGAAATTCCGCCAGCGCTCGAGCCTGATCCTGTGCGGGCTCAAGCGCATCGCCACCGTCATCACCGATGACGGCATCGAGGATCGCGAAGCCAACATGCTGGAGGCCGCGGGTGTGACGCTGATCGTCGCCCGCAAGTCGGCAAAGGAAGAATCCTCGCTGCAGGCCTGAGGCCAACCGCAGCGACGATGGAATGCAACGCTCAAGGGAGGAAATACGATGAGCTTTCTGAAGAAATTGATGGTGACGGCCGCGTTCTCGGCCGCCATGTTCGTGAATGCCGCCTATGCCGAGAACGTCAAGATCGCGCTGGTGGTGAAGTCGCTCGGCAACGGCTTCTTCGACGCCGCCAATAAGGGCGCCGAAGAGGCGGCCAAGGAACTCGGCGATGTCGACATCATCTACACCGGCCCGACCAAGGCGACCGCCGAAGCGCAGATCGAAGTGGTCAATTCGCTGATCGCGCAGAAGGTCAACGCCATTGCGATTTCGGCCAATGACGCCGACGCGCTGGTGCCGGTGCTGAAGAAGGCCATGGAGCGTGGCATCACCGTCATCTCGTGGGATTCGGGCGTCGCCAAGGAAGGCCGCCAGCTGCATCTCAACCCGTCCGACACCGGCCTGATCGGCGAGACCATCATCAAGCTGGCCGCCGACTATCTGCCGGAAGGCGGCGAAGTCGCCATTCTGTCGGCTTCGTCGACCGCGACCAACCAGAACGCCTGGATCGACGCGGCCAAGAAGATCCTGCCGGAGAAATTCCCCAAGATCAAACTCGTCGCCACCGTCTACGGCGATGACGATTCGGCCAAGAGCACCGACGAAGCCAAGGGCCTGCTGAAATCCTATCCGAACCTCAAGGCGATCATCGCGCCGACCACCGTCGGCGTCGTTGCCGCTGCCCAGGTCGTCACCGACGCGAACCTGATCGGCAAGGTCAATGTCACGGGTCTGGCGCTGCCGTCGGAGTTCAAGAAGTTCATCGACAACGGTTCCAGCCAGGCGGTTGCCCTCTGGAATCCGATCGACCTCGGCTACTCCGCCGTCTACCTCGCTCATGATCTGGCGGTGAAGAAGGAAGAGGCAAAGCCGGGCGCAACGCTGTCGATCGGCCGCGTCGGCAAGGTCACGCTCGATGACAGCAACTCGGCTGCGATGGCTCCGCCCTTCCAGTTCGACAAGTCCAACATCGAAAAGTTCTCCAAGATCTATTGATCTCGGACGTCTCGGACCAAGCGCGGCGGGACCAAAATCCCGCCGCGACTTTAAACGGACCTTGTTTCAGGGCTTGATACGGATATGGACACGACAGCCCAGCACGGCATTGCGAAGGAGGAGCCCACGGGTCCTGCCCCGCGCCTGACGCTGTCCGGCGTCTCCAAAAGCTTTCCCGGCGTGCGCGCGCTGCACAATGTCAGCCTGTCGCTTTACCCCGGCCAGGTTACGGCGCTGATCGGTGAAAACGGTGCCGGCAAGTCGACGCTGGTCAAGATCATGACCGGCATCTACCAGCCCGACGCCGGCACGATCAGCATTGACGGCCAGGCCGTCACCCTGCCCAGCGCGCATGCCGCCTTCGGCCACGGCGTCACCGCCATTCATCAGGAAACCGTGCTGTTCGACGATCTGAGCGTCGCCGAAAACATTTTTCTCGGCCATGCGCCGCGCACGCGGCTAGGCACCATCGACTGGCGCACCATGCGAAAACACGCGCGCGAAGTGCTCGACACCATGCATGCCGGCCATATCGACGCCGATGCGCGGCTGAAAGACCTCGGCATCGCCAACAAGCATCTGGTAGCGGTTGCTCGCGCGATGTCGATCGATGCGCAGATCGTCATCATGGATGAGCCGACCGCAGCCCTTTCGATGAAAGAGATCGAGGAGCTTTTCCTGCTGATCGAATTCCTCAAGGAGGAAGGCAAGGCGATCCTGTTCATCAGCCACAAGTTCGACGAGATCTATCGGATCGCCGATCGCTACACCGTGTTCCGCGACGGCGAGATGGTTGGCGAGGGCCTTATCAAGGATACCGGCCAGAGCCAGATCGTGCGCATGATGGTCGGCCGCTCGGTCGATCACATCTTTCCGCAACGCAAGGCCGAGATCGGCGCGCCGGTGCTGTCGGTCGCTGGCCTTTCGCACCCGACCGAATTCAACGACATCGGCTTCGAACTGCACAAGGGCGAGATCCTCGGTTTCTACGGCCTTGTCGGCGCCGGGCGGTCAGAGGTGATGCAGGCGATATCGGGCATCACCCGCATATCGGGTGGAACGATCACGCTGGAAGGCAAGACGATCACGCCGAAATCGGCGGCGGATTCCATCGAAGCCGGCATCGTCTACGTGCCGGAGGAACGCGGCAAGCAGGGCGTGGTGATCGGCCTGCCGATCTTCCAAAACGTCTCGCTTCCCTCGCTCAAGCGCACCTCCAAATCCGGCCTGCTGCGATTGTCGGACGAATTCGCGCTCGCCCGCTCCTACACCGAGCGGCTAGACCTGCGCGCCTCGTCGCTGAGCCAGGATGTCGGCACGCTGTCGGGCGGCAACCAGCAGAAGATCGTCATCGCCAAATGGCTGGCGACGGCGCCCAAGGTGATCATCCTGGACGAGCCGACCAAGGGCATCGACATCGGCTCCAAGGCCGCCGTGCACGGCTTCATGGCCGAGCTCGTCGCGCAGGGCCTGTCGGTGATCATGGTGTCGTCGGAACTGCCGGAGATTCTGGGCATGTCCGACCGCGTCGTCGTCATGCGCGAAGGGCTGGTTGCGGCGGTCTACGATAATAAGGGGCTGGACGCCGAAACGCTGGTCCGGACGGCAGCGGGGATCGCGGCATGAAGGCTCTCCTTAAATACCGCGAGATCTGGCTGGCAGCGGCGATCGTCGTTTTGATTGCTCTGATCTCGACGCGTTTCCCGGCCTTTGCCGACCCCGGCAATCTCGCCCAGGTGTTCAACGACACCTCGATCCTGATGATCCTGGCGCTGGGACAGATGGTCGTCATCCTGACCCGCTCGATCGACCTGTCGATGGCCTCCAACCTGTGCTTCACCGGCATGGTGGTGGCGATGCTGAACGCCGCGCATCCGGCGATCCCGATCCCGCTGCTGATCGTCATTGCGCTGGCCGTCGGACTGGTGCTCGGCGCCATCAACGGCCTGCTGGTGTGGCGGCTGAACATCCCTTCGATCGTGGTGACATTGGGCACGCTCACCATCTATCGCGGCGCCACCTTCGTCCTCTCCGGCGGCGCCTGGGTCAATGCCGACAAGATGAGCCCGGACTTCATCGGCTTCCAGCGCGCAGCTTTCCTGGGCATTCCGGTTCTGTCCTGGATCGCCATACTGGTCATCGCGCTGTTCTTCGTGGTGATGACGCGAACCGCGCTTGGCCGTTCGATCTATGCCATCGGCGTCAACCCGACGGCGTCGGTCTATGCCGGCATCGATGTCGGCCGAACCAAATTCATCGTCTTCTGCATTTCCGGCATGATCGGCGGGCTCGCCGGTTATCTCTGGATTTCTCGTTATGTCATCGCCTCGGTCGAGGTCGCCAATGGCTATGAACTCAATATCATCGCCGCCTGCGTCATCGGCGGCATTTCGATTGCCGGCGGCATCGGCTCGGTCGGGGGCGCGGTGTTAGGGGCGCTGTTCCTCGGCATCATCTCCAACGCACTGCCGGTCATCAACATCTCGCCCTTCTGGCAGATGGCGATTTCAGGCAGCGCCATCATCCTGGCCGTCGTGCTCAACGCGCGCGGCGAACGCCAGCAGGGGCGGATCATTCTGAGGAAGGCGGAGGCGGCATGACCGACACCCCCGCCCCGCGCCACATTCCCGACCGGCTCGACAAGCCGCTCTCTTCAGCGATCTTTTCCTGGGAAGCGCTGCTGGTCGTCGTGGCGGTCGCCATCTTCGCCATCAACAGCTTCGCATCGCCCTATTTCCTCGATGCCTATTCGCTGTCGGACCTGACCTTCAATTTCACCGAGAAAGGCCTGATCGCCTTCGCCATGGCGCTGCTGATTATTTCGGGCGAGATCGACCTGTCGGTCGCCGCCATCATCGCGCTCGCCTCGACCATGATGGGCATGGCGGTACAGGCCGGCGCCGACACGCCGGTGCTGGTGGCTATCGGCATCGTCGTCGGGCTCGGTTGCGGCGCCTTCAACGGCCTGTTGGTGACGAGGCTCGGCCTGCCGTCCATCGTCGTTACCATCGGCACGATGAGCCTGTTTCGCGGCATTGCCTTCATCATCCTCGGTGACCAGGCCTACAAGGGCTATCCCGAGAGTTTTGCTTTCTTCGGCCAGGGCTATGTCTGGTGGGTGGTGTCGTTCGAACTGGTGCTCTTCCTCATCGCGGCCGTCGCCTACTGGTTCCTGCTGCATCGCACCAGCTTCGGCCGCCGTGTCTTTGCCATCGGCAACAATCCGGTCGCGGCACAGTTTTCCGGCGTTCGTGTCGGCCGCATCAAATTCATCCTGTTTTGCCTGACCGGGCTGATGGCCGGCATGGCCTCGGTGCTGATCACCTCGCGGCTCGGCTCGACGCGGCCGTCGATCGCGCAGGGCTATGAGCTTGAGGTCATCACCATGGTGGTGCTGGGCGGCGTCAGCATTCTGGGTGGCTCCGGCAGCATTGTTGGCGTCGTGCTCGCCGCCTTTATCATGGGGCTGGTGACCTTCGGCCTCGGCCTGCTCAACGTGCCCGGCATCGTCATGTCGATCTTCATCGGCCTGCTCTTGATCTTCGTCATCGCGCTGCCGATCGTCTGGCGACAGCTGCGTGGTAACAGCTGATGCCTGAGAAATACGCCTTCAAGATGCAGCTCAAACCCGGCATGAAAGCCGAGTACAAAAAGCGCCACGATGAGATCTGGCCGTCGCTGGTGGCGCTGCTGAGAGAGGCCGGCGTCGCCGATTATTCGATCCATCTCGATGAAGACACCAACATCCTGTTCGGCGTGCTGTGGCGGCGCGACGACCATGGCATGGCCGACCTGCCGAAGCACCCGGTGATGCAGCGCTGGTGGGCGCACATGGCCGACATCATGGAGACCAGGCCGGACAACCAACCGGTGGCCATCCCCCTGGAAACAATGTTCCATTTGGCATGAGTGGGCTGCGCCATATCGCCGTCATCGACATCGGCAAGACCAACGCCAAGGTCGCGCTGGTCGATCTCGTCACGTTGAGCGAAGTGGGGTTGCGCCGCATGGCTAACGCGCCGCTGCGGCAAGCGCCCTACCCGCATCACGATGTCGAGTCGCTGTGGACGTTTATCCTCAACAGCCTTGCCAGCCTCAACCGCGATCAGCGTATCGACGCGATTTCGATCACCACGCATGGTGCGACCGGCGTGCTGGTCGACGCCGCGGGCGAACTGGTGCTGCCTGTCCTCGACTATGAGTTCGACGGCCCCGACAGGCTGGCTACAGAGTATAGTGCGATCCGTCCGCCCTTCATTGAGACCGGGACGCCGCGCCTGCCGCTCGGCCTCAATCTCGGTGCGCAATTCTTCTGGCTTGAGAAGCGTTTTCCCACCGAATTCGCCAGGGCCGCCGCGATGCTGATGTATCCGCAATACTGGGCGCTGCGCCTGACCGGCGTTGCCGCCAACGAGGTGACCTCGCTCGGCTGCCACACCGATCTGTGGAGCCCTTGGGAGGCGGACTTTTCCTCGATGGTCGACAGGCTGGATTGGCGCAGGCTGACGGCATCGGTGCGGCCGGCCAGGGACCAGCTCGGCCCGATCCTGCCGGCGCTTGCCGCGCGCACCAGGCTCGATCCGCAGACCCCGGTTTTCTGCGGACTGCACGATTCCAACGCCTCCCTATTGCCGCATCTTCTGTCCGACGAGCCGCCCTTCTCGGTCGTCTCAACCGGCACCTGGGTGGTATCGATGGTGGTCGGCGGCAGAGAGATTGCGCTCGATGCTGCGCGCGACACGCTGGTCAATGTCAGCGCGCTTGGCGCTCCCGTCCCCTCGGCGCGGTTCATGGGTGGCCGCGAATTTTCCCAGCTGACCAAGGACAAGCCGCAGGACTGCAGCGGCAGCGAGGTGCTGGCCGTTCTGACCGGAAAAATGCTGCTTTTACCTTCTACGCAGCAGGGGTCGGGACCGTTCCCGCACCATGCCGCGGAATGGCTTGATGCCGACGGCATCAGCAAAGGCGAGCGGTTCGCCGCCATTTCCTTCTATCTGGCACTGATGACGGCGACCTGCCTCGAGCTGATCGGCGCCGACGGCCCGACCACCGTGGAAGGACCGTTTGCTCGCAACCGGCTCTTTGTCGGCATGCTGGCGGCAGCGACCGCGCGCATCGTCATCGCCTCCGAGGCGGCCACCGGCACCAGCATCGGCGCGGCACTGCTCGCATCCGATCAGCCAGTGACGCACGGCAAGGGCGAAAGAATTGAGCCGCAGACCGACCCGGTCTGGGCGGCCTATGTCACCGCGTGGCGCGCGGCAGTCGACGCGCAAGGCTGATCACAAAATCCGCTTCCCAAAGGCCGACATGACGAAGTTGACGGCGTCGGCGCCGATCCGCGGCTCCAGACCGGCGGTCAGTCCGGAAACATCCATCGACAGCAGACCGCCGGACAGCGAGATCGCCTCCATTGCCTGATGCGTCTCGCGCACCGTCAGCCCGCCGGAGCCCGCAGCCCAGCCGGCGAATTCGGTCGCCGTCGGCGAATAGCTGAGATGGAAGCCTTGCGTGCCCGAGGTGGCGATGCGGATCGCCTCGTGCATGAGGTCGCGCATGCCCATGGCGTCGATGTCGGTCATGGTGAAGGCCGAGACACGCGAATCCTTGAGCACCCTTGCCTCCGCCGGATCGGCATGGCGCAGGCCGACGATGACGACATTTTCCGGCGACAGCTGCGGCTGCAGCGCGCCGGGCTTGTGATCGAGACCGAGCGCGCGGGCCAGCACCGAGACTTCAGGCATGTCTTCGGCCTCCTCGTACTCGGGCATCAGGGCGGCGATGGAATCGATCCAGATCAGGCCGAAGGAATGCGTCGCGCGCGCCGTTGCGGTCAGCGCCTTGTGGGCGATACGGCGATCGGCGCCGGCAGCGAGCCGGATCAAGCCCGAGGGCGGCCGCTCGACGTCGGCGAGTTCGACCACGTCGAAATTCATCGCCTCCAGACGCGCGCCGGTTCCCTCGCGGGCGATAATCCCGCCGGCTTCCGGTTCGGCCGAGATCGACACCATCTTGCGGCCGGAGAAATCCGCGACGTCGTGCATCGGCGCCTTCTCGACATATTCCGAGGTCATCGCCAGAAGCATGGCGCCATAATTCATGCGGAAGGCGACACGGTCGCCGACGGTAGGTCGCGGATCGGCATCCTGCACATCGAGCAGCAGATGGTCGCTGGAAGCGCCGAGCACCCTCACCCCCTTGGCGATCGGCGTCAGCCCTTCGACCAGCACGTCCTCGCGGCCTATATTGGCGATGGCGCGCAGCCGGTCGCCCTCGTCGGCGAAGACCGGCTGGTTGCCGAAGGCGTCGTAGCCGGATGTGCCGATCGGCCGCGAAGGCTTGAGTTTGACCTCGATGATGTCGCTGGTCAGCCGGCAGGCATCGGGTTCGAGTTCGGGCCACGGCACGTCGCGAAAGGTTTCGACACCGCCTTGCAGGATCGCCTCGCCCACGCGCAGATTGTTGATGCCGGGCGGCAGCTTGCCTTCGAGCAGCAGCGTCAGCGACGACGAGGCGCCGCCGGAAATGAAGTCGAGGCTTTTGCCGGACAGGCGCTCGGTCTTGTAGGCATGGGCGACGAGTTGGCCAAGGTTCTCCGGCGTCGGCATTATGGCGCCGAAGCAGCCGAGATTGGTGCCGATGCCGGCGATGCGCACGCCCTTGAATTCCAGGATCTGCTCGACGGTGGGGATCAGGTCGCTTGGCCAGATGCCTTCGCGGAGATCGCCGAGATCGATCATCAGCATGATATCGTGGACGCGGCCCATGCGCTCGGCAATGCGCGATATCTCGCGGATGGTGGTCAGTTCCGACTGCAGGCTGATGTCGACGGTGCGCACGACCTCCTCGACGCGCGCCATGGGCGGGCTACGCAGCAGCATGACCGGCGCATTGATGCCGCTGTCGCGCAGCCGGCGGATGTTTTCGAAGCGCGATTCCGCGATGCCGGCAACACCGCCGCGCAGCATGGCCCGCGCCACTTGCGGCATGCCGCATGTGCCCTTCGTAACTCCGAACACCTTGATGCCGGACAGCGCGCAGCGCTCGACGATGGTGCGGGCGTTGCGCTCGATGCGGCCAAGGTCGATAGCGACTTGCGGTCCCGACATTTCGTCACTCAGGGTTTGTAGAATCTGTCAGCCAGATGCATCTTCCAGATCGTCGTACGATATTTGTCAAACTTTGCGCAGTGACGGCCTCAATGTTGGAAACCAGAGCAATTGTATGTGGGCACGTCTTTCGATCGGAGAGGCCGGTGACGCTGGTCGTTCATCATTTCGATGGTGAGTGGCAACTGACCTGCGGCGAACATGATCATCCTGCGGACTGTGGAGATTTCGAAGTTATCGGTCTCGGCCATTTGACCGCCAGGCAGGAAAACTTGGCACAGATTGGCCAGCTTGAGCGCGGATGGCTTGCCGAATGGGTGCACGGCGAATGGACTCGATGCCAACACGACGACTAGAGCTCCCTCAGTTCCCGTAGACCAGCCCTTGCGGGTCGATCTCCGGCTTGCGGCCGGCGACGAGGTCGGCCAGGAACTTGCCCGAGCCGCAGGCCATGGTCCAGCCGACATGGCCGTGGCCGGCGTCGAGGTAAAGGTTCTTGTATTTCGCCTTGCCGATGACCGGCACCGAGTTGGGCATCATCGGCCGCAGACCTGCCCACAACAGCGCCTTCTTCTCGTCGAAAGCGCCAGGGAAAAGGTCTTTGCCGGTGCTCAGCATGGACTTGAAGTCGCTGGGCTTGAAGCTGCGGTCGAAGCCGGTGAACTCGGCTGTCGAGGACATGCGCAGGCGGTTTCCGAGCCTGGAGTAGCCAACCAGCCGGTCCTCGTCGGCGCCGCCCATGGTCGGTCCCTTGCTCTCGTCCTCCAGCGGGATGGTCGCGCTATAGCCTTTAACCGGATAGACGGGCAGGTCGATACCGTAGCGGCGACCGATCAGGCCGCTCTCGGGGCCCATGGCGATGACGACGGCGTCGCCCGTCACCGGGCCGGCCGATGTCATGACCGCACGTACCCAGTCGCCCTCTATGTCGAGCCCCTCGACCGTGGTGTCGAACAGGAATCTGACGCCAAGCTTTTCGGCAGCATAGGCGGCGAGCCCGTCGACGAATATCCTGGAATCCCCGGTCTGGTCGATCGGCGAATAAACGCCGCCGGCGATCTTTTCCTTCACGCCCGCGAGCCCGGGCTCAAGTTCGACCAGCCGGTCGCGGCCCACGATCTCGATCGGCAGGCCATGCTTCGCCAGAAACTGGTAGTTGTCGGTGCCGGTGTCGAGGCTGTGCTGCGAGCGGAAGAAATAAAGAATGCCCTTCTTGCGCTCGTCATAGTGGATGCCGGTGGCGTCGGAGAGCGCGTTGATGCAGTCGCGCGAATAGAGCGCCAGGCGCAGTTTGACCTGGCTGTTGGCGCGCAGGCGCGCCACCGTGCACTGGCGCAGGAAGCGCAGGCTCCAGGCGAGGAAATAAGGATCGAAGCGCAGCCTGACCTTGATGCCGAGATCATGGTTCCAGAGCGCGCGCAGGAAGGTCTTCAGCGCCGCTGGCGAGGCCCAGGCGGTGGCGTCGCCCGGCGACACCAGACCGGCATTGGACTGGCTGGTGCCGCGCGCCGGCGCCGGATGGCGCTCGATAACGGTGACCTCATGGCCGTCGGCGGCCAGATAATACGCGGCCGCGGTGCCGACAACACCGGCTCCAAGCACCGTTATCTTCATGCCACCCCCCAAAGCTCTTCGCGGCGCAGCGCCTCCACGCCGCATCGCCAATGCCTTCAATAGCGCTTCGCCGCGCGCCTTGCGAGCCCTCGGAAGTGCCCGGCTCAACCCCGCGCGGAGTTCTTGCCGGTGAGGATACGCTCCCAGGCGAGCGCATCGGCGACGATCTGGTCGAGGTCGTCGCGTTGCGGGGTCCAGCCGAGTTCGGCGCGTGCAAGGTCCGAATTGGCAACCACGGCGGCGGCGTCGCCGGGGCGCCGGTCGCCCATCTTGACCTCGAAATCCCGGCCGAAGGCGCGCCGCACGCTGTCGATGACCTCGAGCACCGAATAGCCGTGGCTGTAGCCGCAATTGGCGACGAGGCTGCCGCCGCCGGCGCGCAGGCGCTGCAGCGCCAGCCGGTGCGCCGCAGCCAGGTCGCTGACATGGATATAATCGCGCATGCAGGTGCCGTCCGGCGTCGGATAATCGGTGCCGAACACCTGCATGAAGGGGCGTTTGCCGAGCGCGGTCTCGCAGGCGACCTTGATCAGATGCGTGGCGCCAGGCGTCGACTGCCCCGTCCGGCCCCTGGGATCGGCGCCGGCGACGTTGAAGTAGCGCAGCGCCGTGTAGCGCAAGGGATGCGCAAGCGCTGCATCGCGCAGCATCCATTCGCTCATCAGCTTGGACTGGCCGTAGGGCGATTCCGGCGCCAGGCGGGCATCCTCACGCACCGGCTCCAGGCCGGCGCCGCCATAGACGGCGGCGGTCGAGGAGAAGATGAAATGCGGCACGCCCTCGCGTACAGCGGTTTCGATCAGCGTACGGGTCTTGGAGGTGTTATTCTCGTAATAGGCGAGCGGATCGGCAACCGATTCCGGCACCACGATGGAACCGGCGAAGTGGATGATCGCGTCGACCTTGTTATCCCGGATGATCTGGCCGACCAATTCCCTATCGGCGACATCGCCGACGACCAGCTTGGCCTCCGGCGCCACCGCCCATTCGAAGCCCGTGGAAAGGCGGTCGAGAACGACGACGCTCTCGCCGGCATCCAGCAGTTCCCAGACCATGTGGCTGCCGATATAGCCGGCGCCGCCCGTTACCAAAACCGTCATCCGCGTCCTCTTTTACTCGTAATTTGTCGGAAACTGTCTCAATCACCGCCTTACTGGAAAGCCTGCGGCAAGGCCATTAGAAACGCCTGAATGTTAAATCCGTAACAGTCTCACCGGCCTGTGGCATCGTACGGACACAAAATTGATCCACATCAAGGGAATAGGCCACGATCTGGCATCGTTAGGAACAGGCTTGGGGCGTGGCATTTTGACCAAAACGGCCCGGTGGACGACGAATGGGCCAACGATTATGATCCCGCGCAAAACTGGGAAGGCGACATGAACTATCAGCGGTTCTTCGAGGAAGCGATCGACCAGCTCCACGCCGAGCGGCGCTACCGGGTTTTCGCCGATCTCGAGCGCATTGTCGGCAAGTTTCCGCGCGCCATCTGGCGTTCAAACGGCCGCGCCGAGGAAATCACCGTCTGGTGCTCCAACGACTATCTCGGCATGGGCCAGAACCCCGATGTCATTGCCGCGTTCCAGAATGCAGCCGGCAAGATGGGTTCGGGCGCCGGCGGCACCCGCAACATTTCCGGCACCTCGAACCCGCTCGTCGAGCTCGAGCTGGAACTGGCCGACCTGCACGACAAGGAAGCGGCGCTGGTCTTCACCTCCGGCTTCGTCTCCAACGAGGCCTCGATCTCGACCATTGCGCGGCTTTTGCCCAATTGCCTGATCATTTCGGACGAGTTGAACCATGCCTCGATGATCGAAGGCGTACGGCGCTCGGGCGCCGAAAAGAAGATTTTCCGCCACAACGACGTCGCGCATCTCGAAAGCCTGCTGCAGGTGGCGGGCCGCGAACGCGCCAAGCTGATCGTGTTCGAGAGCGTCTATTCGATGGATGGCGACATCGCGCCGATCAAGCAGATCGTCGAACTGGCCGAACGCTACAACGCGATGACCTATATTGACGAGGTCCATGCCGTCGGCATGTACGGACCGCGCGGCGGCGGCATCACCGAGCGCGAGGGGCTGGCCGACCGTATCGACATCATCGAAGGCACGCTGGCCAAGGCGTTCGGCACGCTGGGCGGCTATATCGCCGGCAACAGCGCCGTCATCGACGCGGTGCGCTCCTATGCTCCGGGCTTCATCTTCACCACGGCGCTGCCGCCGGCGATCGCCGCCGCCGCCACCACGTCCATCCGTCACCTCAAGCGCTCGCAAGCCGAGCGCGATGCGCAGCAACAGCAGGCATCGCGGACCAAGGAGGTTCTTTCTGCAGCCGGCCTGCCGGTGATGGAATCACCGACGCATATCGTGCCGGTGCTGGTCGGTGACCCCGAACTCTGCAAGATGGCCAGCGACCGTCTGCTCGGCGTGCACGGCATCTACATCCAGCCGATCAACTATCCGACCGTGCCGCGCGGCACCGAGCGGCTGCGCATCACGCCGACGCCGTTCCATACCGATGCGCTGATTGCGGGACTTCAGGACGCGCTGGTCGAGACATGGGATGCGCTCGGCATTCCCTATGGCTCCGCAGGGCGGCCCACTGTCGCCAAGAGCGACCGGATTGTGCCGCTGCTTGTGCCGAAGTCGGGCGGCTGAAGCCGCCGCCCATTTATCTCAAACCGTCCTCATCCATCCCGCCAAGCGATGTGCCGCTTCCTCGAGCTGGTCGAGGCGGCGGTGGAAGCACAGGCGCAAAAACGCCTCTCCGCCAGGGCCGAAGGCGGTGCCCGGCGCCAGGCCGACATTGGCCTTGTCGACGATGTCGAAAGCAGCCCGGCGCGGATCGGTGATGCCGTCGACCGTGAAAAACAAATAGAACGCGCCTTGCGGCACGGTGAAGCGCGCTTTGCCGGTTGCGCCTAGAATATCGCAGACCAGGTCGCGCGCCTTTCGCGCCCGCTCAACCTGTTCGACGATGAACGCATCACCGTGGTCCAGCGCCGCGACGGCGCCGCGCTGCATGAACTGGGCGACGCCTGAGGTCGAATACTGGATCAGGTTCTCGAACACCTGCTGCAGCTCGGGATGGGTCTTGATCCAGCCGACGCGCCAGCCGGTCATCGCCCAGTTCTTGGAAAAGGAGTTGACGAACAGGATGCGGTCTTCCGCGGTCGAAATGTCGAGGAAGGACGGCGCACGGCCGTGGCCGTAGTGGAACAGCGAATAGATCTCGTCGGCGATGATCCACAGGCCCTTTTGGCGGGCGAGATTCAGGATCGCCTGCAGCGTTTCCTTATCGGCCGTCCAGCCGGTGGGGTTCGATGGCGTGTTGACGAACAGCGCCTTGGTGCGCGGCGTCACCGCAGCTGCAATCTTGTCGACATCGCAGGACCAGCCATTGCCCGACTGGTCGAGCGTGACCGCAACCGGGGTAGCGCCGGAAATACCGGCGGCGGCGGCGAAATTCGGCCAGGCCGGGGAGAGATAGACCACCTCGTCGCCGCTGCCGGCGACCGCGGCTAATGCCAACTGAATGGCATGCATGCCGGAACCGGTGGCGATGAATTCCTCTTCGGCGAAGCTCTTGCCGAAATGCCTGGCATAGTAGCGAGAAAGCGCTTGCCTCAGCTCCGGAATGCCTTTCTGCCAAGTATAGAAGGTCTCGCCATTGGCGAGCCCCTTGGCGGCGGCTTCCGAAATGAAGGCAGGCGTCGGCAAATCGCCTTCACCGGCCCAGAGCGGGATCATGCCCTCGCGCGTACGGCCGTAATTGACGACGGCGACAATGCCGCTTTCGGGGGCGGCCACCGCTTCGCCGCGCAAGCTATCGATCAGGGTCATGGACAGATCCGTTTTGATGTCTGCTTTGATGCATGTCGTTATCCCAGAACCGCTGCACACTTCTGGGCGACATGCATTGGCGGATGCTCTTAGCAGATGCGGCAACAGAAAACCCCGGCCGCGAACGACCGGGGTTTTGGTCCAGAAATCTGGCCTTGTCTATTTCCTGGCGAGGAGATCGCGAATTTCGGTGAGCAGTGCGACGTCAGCCGGCGGCGGAGCCGCAGGTGCGGCCGGCTTCTCCCGCTCGAGCCGCTTGCGCATGTTGTTCACGGCCTTGACCATCAGGAAGATGATGAAAGCCAGGATGACGAAATTCAGCGCCACGGTGATAAAATTGCCGTAGGCGAACACCGCGCCTTCCTTACGCGCGTCGGCAAGATTGGTCGAATGCACTGTTGATGAGAGGCCTATGAAGTAGTTGGAAAAGTCGACGCCACCAAGTGCGCCGATGAAAGGCATGATGATGTCGTTGACAAGAGAATCGACGATCTTGCTGAAGGCCGCGCCGATGATGACGCCGACCGCAAGGTCCATCACATTTCCTTTGGAAATGAATTCCTGGAATTCTTTCAGCATTCGACCCTCCTTGTCATGACGGACCGCGCTGCCGCCGTCCCTCCGGCGTCGGCCCGTGCGCACCATAACAAAAACCTGCGGTTGCAACAGAAGCAAAAGTTGGAAAACACCGCTTTCTCCTTACCTTGGTTCACGGTTCGACAGGGCAGCGTCGCGACCATGCGCCGAAAGCCGCGATGGACTTGACCTTAGAGCTGTGATTGCCTCTGGGCAGGCCGGGGTGAAAGCTGGCCGAGGAGGATTTTCGGGCCGTGCAGGGCTGGTTCATCGTCATCATTGCCGTCGCCTATGTGACGCTGCTGTTCGCCATCGCTAGCCTTGGCGACCGGCGGTCGACGGCGTCGGGACCCGGCCACGCCCGGCCCTTCATCTATGCACTCAGCCTCGCCATCTACTGCACCTCCTGGACCTTTTTCGGCTCGGTCGGCCTGTCCTCCGAGCGCGGCCTCGAATTTCTCGGCATCTATACCGGCCCGGTGCTGGTGTTCGTGTTCGGCTTTCCGCTGCTCAATCGCATCGTGCGGCTGGCCAAGAGCGAGAAGATCACCTCGATCGCCGACTTCCTGGGCGCCCGCTATGGCAAGAGCTTTGCCGTCTCGGCGATCGCCACGCTGATCGCCACCATCGGCGCGGTGCCCTATATCGCACTGCAATTGAAGGCGATCTCCGGTTCGGTCGGCCTGATGGTCGAGCATTATACGGGATCGCCGCCCTCCTTCGATCCCTTCGTCAGCGACATCTCGCTGGTGGTGGCCATGCTCTTGGCGCTGTTTGCGGTGCTGTTCGGCACCCGCCATGCCGACGCCACCGAGCACCAGGACGGGCTGGTGCTGGCGGTGGCGGTCGAAACGGTGGTCAAGCTCGCCGCCTTCCTGGCGATCGGCCTGATGGTCACCTTCCTGATCTTCGGTGGCCCGGGCGACATGATCGACAAGCTGGCCGAAAACAGCCAGGTGCGGCAAGCCATGGGCTACAACACCTCGCTCGCCACCTGGCTGGTGCTGACTTGCCTGAGCGGCTTTGCCATTATCATGCTGCCGCGCCAGTTCTACGTCACCATCGTCGAGAACCGCGGCGAGGCCGAACTGCGCACCGCGACCTGGGTGTTTCCGCTCTATCTCGTGGCGATAAACCTGTTCGTGCTGCCGATCGCCTTCGCCGGCCTGGCGCTGGTCGGCGCCAAAACCACCAGTGACCTCTATGTGCTGGCGCTGCCCTTGTTCGGCGGCCATGACTTCCTCGCCATGGCCGCCTTCATCGGTGGGCTGTCGGCGGCGACCGCCATGGTGATCGTCGAAAGCGTGGCGCTGTCGATCATGATCTCCAACGACCTCGTCATCCCGCTGTTCGTGCGCCGCCTGCTCAAGACCACGACCTCTGAGAATGAGGATTGGTCGACGCTGATCCTCAACGTGCGGCGCGGCGCCATCTTCATCCTGTTGTTCATCGCCTTCCTCTACTACCGCGAAAGCACCAACTCGGCGCGGCTGTCGTCGATCGGCCTGATGTCGTTCGCGGCAATCGCCCAATTCGCGCCGGCGCTGATCGGCGGGCTGATCTGGCGCGGCGCCAATGGCCGCGGCGCGGCCCTTGGCATGGTCGCCGGCATCCTCGTCTGGGGCTATACGCTGCTTTTGCCGTCGCTCTCGGCAGCCGACGCGGACATCGTCGTGCAGGGGTTGTTCGGTTTCGAGGCGCTGCGGCCGCAGGCTCTGTTCGGCACCGTCGCCGAACCGTTGAACCACGGCGTGCTCTGGAGCCTGTCGGTCAACACGCTGTTCTTCGTGCTCGGCTCGCTGTCGCGCGCGTCAGTGCCGCTGGAGCGGATCCAGGCGTCGATCTTCGTGCCGCGCGAATCCGGCCCGATGCCCAGCCTGCGCCGCTTCCGCACCGCCATCACCGTCAACGTGCTGAAGGACACCATCTCGCGCTACCTCGGCGTCGAGCGCACCGAGCGCTCCTTCCAATCCTTCGAGAAAAGCAATGGCGTCTCGCTGCACGGCAATGAGCAGGCCAGCATGGATGTCATCCGCTTTTCCGAGCAGCTGCTGGCGAGCGCGGTCGGCTCGTCTTCGGCGCGGCTGATCCTGTCGCTGCTGTTTCGCCGCAACGACCGCGAGTCCAAGGACGCCTTTCGCCTGCTCGACGACGCCACCGAAGCGCTGCAGCACAATCGCGACCTGCTGCAGATCGCGCTCGACCAGATGGAGCAGGGCATCACCGTATTCGACCGCGATTTTCGTCTGATCTGCTGGAACAGACAATATCGCGCGCTGTTCGACCTGCCCGACGAGATGGGCCAGGTCGGCGTGTCGCTCGACCGCATCCTGCGCCACCTCGCCGAGCGCGGCGATATTCCGGCCGACCAGCGCGTGGCGATGCTCAACCGGCTGACCAGCTTCGTCAGCCCATGGCAGATGGAGTTGAAGACCAGTGGCCGTATCCTCGAACTGCGCTCCAACCCGATGCCGGACGGCGGAATCGTCGCCACCTATGCCGACATATCAGGACGCGTCGAACAGGATTTGGCGCTGAAGCGGGCCAATGAATCGCTGGAGCAGCGGGTCAAGACGCGGACCATCGAACTGACTAGGGTTAACGAGGAGTTGACCCGGGTCAATGAGGAGCTGGCGCAGGCGCAGATGCTGGCCGAGGAGGCCAATCTGGGCAAGACGCGCTTCCTCGCCGCCGCCGGCCACGACATCCTGCAGCCGCTGAACGCCGCCCGTCTCTACTGCTCGTCGCTGATCGAAAAGGCCGGCAAGGGCCCGGCCGGGAAGGCTGCTATCAACATCGAATCCTCGCTGGAATCGGTCGAAACGATCCTGGGCGCCGTGCTCGACATTTCCCGCCTCGACGCCGGCGCGATGAAACCCGATGACAGCGCCTTCCGCCTGGACGGGCTGCTGCGCCAGATCGGCAATGATTTTCAGCCGCTCGCCGCCGAAAAGAAACTCGATCTGACGATCATAGCCTCGTCGCTCAGCGTGTTGACGGACCGCAACCTGCTGCGCCGGCTGATCCAGAACCTGGTCTCCAACGCCATCAAATACACCCCCCATGGCCGCATCCTGGTCGGCGTGCGACGGCGCGGCGAACTCGCCGAAATCCAGGTGATCGACACTGGCATCGGCATTGCCGGCGACAAGCTGAACACGGTCTTCAACGAGTTCACCCGGCTGGACGAAGGCGCGCGCGAGGCCGAAGGTCTCGGCCTTGGCCTGTCCATCGTCGACCGCATCGCGCGGGTGCTGCGGCTCGAGATCCAGATCTTTTCCAACCCGGGCAAGGGTACGCGCTTTTCCGTTATCCTGCCGGTTGCGGCGGTTGAGGCGCCGCGGCGCGAGGTCGAGCCGAAGGCGCCTGCCCGCACCGCGAATTCGCTGGCCGGCCTGCGCGTCATGTGCATCGACAACGACGCCCGCATCCTCGACGGCATGCGGCTTCTGCTCGAGGGCTGGGGCTGCAGCATCGGCACGTTTTCGGGTTCGGAGGATTTTGGCAGGGCCGATCGTCCCGACATCGTGCTTGCCGACTATCATCTCGATGGCAGAAGCGGCCTCGACATCATCGCCCGCCTGCGTGACATCCATGGTTCGGACCTGCCGGCCGTGCTGGTCACCGCCGACCGCTCCACCGAGGTCCGTGCCGCTGCCGCCGCCCTGGACGTGCCGGTGATCAACAAGCCGCTGAAGCCGGCCGTGCTGCGTTCCATGATGGCAAGGGTCAGGCCGCTGGCATCGGCGGCCGAGTAGGGTTCAATGCATGTCGCCCAGAAGTGTGCCCCGGTTCTGGGACCACGACATGCATCGAACAAGAGCTAAAGCGGGTCGCATGAATCCGTTCAGCGCGATGCGCTTTAGCCTGCTGGCTGCAACGGATCGCTGCCGATCTTGGACAGCTGGATCACCGCCTGGGTGCGGCTGTCGACGCCGAGCTTTTGCAGGATGGCCGAGACATGCGCCTTGACCGTCGCTTCGGAGACGCTGAGTTCGTACGCGATCTGCTTGTTGAGCAGGCCTTCGGCCAGCATGCCGAGGACACGCGTCTGCTGCGGCGTCAGCGCCTGCAGCCGCTTGATCAGGTCGGATATTTCGGGGTCGCGCTCGACGCCGAGGTCGATGCCGACGGGTGCTGCGATGTCGCCGGCCAGCACCGTCTGCACGGCGCTGCGGATTTCCTCCATGCTGGCCGATTTGGAGATGAAACCGGACGCGCCGAGATCGAGCGCGCGCCGGATGGTCACCGGGTCGTCGTGCGCCGACACCACCACCAGCGGCACCGCCGGGTGGATGCCGCGCAACGCGATCAGACCGGACAGGCCGCTGGCGCCCGGCATCGACAGGTCGAGCAGCACCAGGTCGACATCCTCATTGGCCACGACCAGGGCCTTGGCGCTTTCGAAATCGCCGGCCTCGTGAATGGCGGCGACATCGCCGACGCCGGCAAGCGCCTCTTTCAAGGCGCCGCGGAACAGCGGATGGTCGTCGGCAATGACGAAGGTGTAGCCCGACGGCAAATGTTCCTCCCCAAATCCCGTTGTTGCCCAAACTTCGTTATCGATTGACGGCTTTTACGGGATCGGACGATTATGCGGCGAAGCGCTTTGTTTTCAAGCGGCAATGGCCGGACGGCACTTTGCGCCGGGCAGCTCAGGTCTTTTGCGAGTTGAGCTTGGCGCCGTCGCCATTGTCCTTGTCCATCTCCTTGACGATGCCCATGAAGCCACGCAGCATGCGCTCCATATAGCTCATCGTCTTGTCGAAATCCTCTTCGCTCGGCAATTTCGACTCGAGACGGGCCGACAGCGAATTCTCCAACCTGGCGACGCGTTCGTCCATTGCCTTCATCGAGGCCTGCAAACGGTCGACTTCGTCCTGGAAGGCGGCGCGTTCGTCGGCGGCCATCTTGCAGACGAGCTGGCCGGAGCGCTCCTCGCAGATCGACATGGCGCCGGTCCGGGTATCCATGCGGACATAGCCGTTGGCCGTTTTCTCCAGCCGGTAGCGGTCGGTCTCTTCGGACCAGGCCGACGCCGCGACCAGCGAGACCAGTGCGGCGGGGATCAGTATGTGCTGCAGACGCATGTTCCATCCTCCACGAGCCAGTATGCGCAACCTATCACAGCTTTGCGCCGTAAATGCGGACGAGTTGCCCTTCCCCGCATGATCGGTTCGGATTATAGCGCAACCATGTCTCAGATTATCTACAAGATCGCGCCCGAAGCGCTTTGGCGCGAGGCCGAGAAAAACGGCCGTTTCACCGGCGCTCCGATCGATATCGCCGACGGCTTCATCCATTTCTCCACCGCTGATCAGGTCAGGGAGACGGCGGCGAAGCATTTCGCCGGCCAGATGGATTTGCTGCTGATCGCCATCGACGGGGCGCTGCTCGGTGACGCGCTGAAATACGAGGTCTCGCGGGGCGGCGCGCTGTTCCCGCATCTCTATGGCGTGCTCGATATGAGCGCCGTGCTGTGGGTGCGGCCACTGCCGCTCGGGGCCGACGGCGCCCATCAATTCCCGGCGCTGGAGGCCGAATGATCGTGTTCGATCGCATCGGCCAGAAACTGCTGTTCACCTTCGATCCGGAAACGGCGCATGGCATGTCGATCGCGGCGCTGCGATGCGGTCTGCCGGTCGGCGCGCGGACGGTGCGCGACGACAGGTTGAAGCTCAGCCTCTGTGGCATCGCCTTCCCCAATCCGCTCGGCATGGCCGCAGGCTACGACAAGAACGCCGAGGTGCCCGACGCGCTGCTTGGCCTCGGCTTCGGCTTTGCCGAAGTCGGCACCGTGACGCCGCTGCCGCAGGCCGGCAATCCGAAGCCGCGCATTTTCCGGCTGACGGAGGATGATGCGGTGATCAACCGCCTGGGCTTCAACAATGAGGGCCACGAGGCGGCGGAAAAACGCCTTGCCGCGCGCCAGGGACGCGGCGGCATTGTCGGCGTCAACATCGGCGCCAACAAGGACAGCGCCGATCGTGTCCGTGACTATGAGTTGGGCGTTTCCCGTTTTGCGAAATACGCCAGCTATCTCACCGTCAACATCTCGTCGCCCAACACGCCCGGCCTGCGCACCATGCAGGCGCGCGAACAGCTCGGCGAACTGTTGTCTCGGGTCATGTCGGTGCGTGCAGCAGCTTCGGCGCAGCCGCCCCTCTTCCTCAAGATCGCGCCCGATCTGGTCGAGGCCGAGCTTGAAGACATCGCCGCCGAAGTCAGCGAGAAGCAGATTGACGGCGTCATCGTCTCCAACACGACGCTGGCGCGAACCGGATTGCGTAGCACAAGCGGCGAGACCGGCGGTCTCTCGGGAAAACCGCTGTTCGAGCGTTCGACCATCGTGCTGGCCAAGATGCGTCGGCTGCTCGGGCCGGAGCGCGCCGTCATCGGCGTCGGCGGCGTCGATTCCACTGATGCCGCGCTGGAGAAAATCCGCGCCGGCGCCGACCTCGTGCAGCTCTATACCGGCATGGTCTATGCCGGGCCGGCGCTGCCGGGGCGCATCCTTGCCGGGATGGTGCGATTTGCCGACAAGGAGCGGCTGAAATCATTGCGCGAACTGCGCGACAGCCGGCTCGATCAGTGGGCTGCCAGGCCGCTCTAAAACGCCGTGCGCAACCGGAGCCGCAGGATGGCCAGCAGGCTGAAGCCGCGCACCAGCAGGAAGACGTGCAGCGCCGCCCACAGGCCGTGATTGCCGAGAGACGGCGCCAAGCTGAACAATGCGGCGCTGAAGGCCAGGAACGACACCAGCATCATGTTGCGCATCTCGCGCGACCAGGTAGCGCCGATGAAGACGCCGTCCATCTGGAAGGCCAGCACGCCGCTCAGCGGTGTCAGTGCCGCCCACGGCAGATAGATGTCGGCAACAGCACGAACATCCGGCGACGTGGTGATCAACGAAATCAGGCCGGCGCCGCCGAGCCAGAAGATCAGCGTGGCGGTTCCGGCGAGGCCGAACCCCCAGAATAAGGTCAGACGTACCGCCCGGCGGAACGCCGTCTCGGCACGTGCGCCGATCGCGCGTCCCGCCAACTGTTCGGCCGCGGTGGCGAAACCGTCGAGAAAATAGCCGGCGACGAGGAAGAAGTTCATCAGCACGGCATTGGCGGCCAGCGTCAGCGTGCCGAACTGCGCGCCCTGGCGGGTGAACAGCGCGAAAGCGGCGAGCAGCGAGAACGAGCGGATCATGATATCGCGGTTGAGCGACAGCATGCGCAGGAAAGCGGGCATGTCGAGCAGGCGATGCCGCGGCAGGCGGGGTGCGGCCCGGAAGCGCCAGACAACGATGGCGAGACCCAGCAGCATGGCCAGACATTCGCCGGTGACGGTCGCCCAGGCCACGCCGGCGACGCCCCAGCCAAGCTTCAGGCCGAGCAGGATGCAAAGCACGATGTTGATGCCGTTGAGCACCGCCTGCAGCATCAGCCCAAGCCCGCCCTCGCCGCGTCCAAGGACATAGCCGAGGATGGCGTAGTTGATCAGCGTGAAGGGGGCGGCGAGCATTCTGATGTGGATATAGACGCCCATCGCCTCGCCGACGCGCGCTTCGCCGCCGATGAATTTCTGGCCGGCGATGGCAATCAGCGGCGCAAGGACGACAAGCACGATGCCGGCGGCGACCGCGATCAGCACGGCGCGCCAGAACACCGCCTGCTCCTCGGTTTCGTCGCCGCGCCCAAACGCCTGGGCGACGAGGCCGGTGGTGCCGGAGCGCAGGAAATTGAAGGTGCTGAAGACGACGTCGAAGACCAGGGCCCCGGCCGCCAGGCCGCCGAGCAGGGCGGCATCGCCGAACTGCCCGACCACCGCCGTGTCGACGATGCCGAGCAGCGGCGTCGTCAGATAGGCGAGCGTCATCGGCACGGCGATGGCGAGCACCGAACGGTTGGTGACGGCGAAGGGTCTCGCGTCGGCTGGGGTTGCACCCGTGTCCAGGGGATTGCTGCCTTGCTGGTTGCGGCTTGATCGAACAGCCGATGTGCCCCATTTTCCCGCCACCGCGCAATCACTCTTGCCGTGACGGCCAACCGAAATGTTCTTCTGGCGCGAGCCCGCCGGATCCCAGTACTGGTTTTAAGCAATTCCCAAAGGGAAGCGCTACGCGCTTCTCCCGGGAAAACCGCTGCACACTTTTCCTGGAATTGCTTTAGCCATGCCCCTGCAGATCGTCCATCATCCCGACTACGATGCCGGCTTCGCCGTCAATCATCGCTTTCCGATGAGCAAATATCCGCTGCTGATGCAGGCCTTGCATATCAGGGGCCTGATCCATGCCGGGGCGCTGTGGATGCCCGAGCCGGCGCCGGCCTCCTGGCTGAAGCTCGCCCATGCGGCTGATTATGTCGACCAGGTCATCACGTGTTCAGTGCCTGAAAAGATCGAGCGCGAGATCGGCTTTCCCGTGGGACTGCGCGTTTCGCTCAGGGCGCAACTCGCCGCCGGCGGCACGGTGCTGGCGGCGCGACTGGCGCTTATCAATGGCATTGCCTGCAACAGCGCCGGCGGCAGCCACCATGCGCGGCGCGCGCAAGGCGCGGGCTTCTGCACCTTCAACGATGTTGCCGTCGCTTCGCTGGTGCTGCTAGCCGAAGACGCGGTGAAAAACATCCTGATCGTCGATCTCGATGTGCATCAGGGCGACGGCACGGCGGATATACTGAGAGACGAACCACGCGCCTTCACCTTCTCCATGCATGGCGGACGCAATTATCCGGTGCGCAAGATTGCCTCCGATCTCGACGTTGCCCTGCCGGACGGCACCGGCGATGGCGCCTATCTCGAACGGCTGGGTGTCCTCCTGCCGGAGCTCTCGGCCAAGGCGCACTGGGACATCGTCTTCTACAATGCCGGTGTCGACGTGCATGCCGAGGACCGGCTCGGCCGGCTATCGCTCAGCGATGACGGCGTGCGTGCCCGCGACGCCATGGTGATCGGTCATTTCCGCGCGCTGGGCATCCCGGTCTGCGGTGTCATCGGCGGCGGCTATTCGACCGATGTCGCAGCGCTCGCGGCGCGCCACGCCATCCTGTTCGAGGTGGCGTCGGACTTTGCCTGAGTGGCCTTTGGTTTGAGCACAATCTTTTCCGAAAACCGGTTTCCACTTTTCGGGATCGTGGTCCGCTTCACTTCCGGTAGTTCGCGAGCCTGAGCAGGATGAACACCGGCACGACGATCGCGGCGCCGAGCAGGATATAGCCCAAGAAGCGATAGACCGCGTTGAAGCCGAGGTTCCAAAGATCGATGAAGAAACCCTGGATGCGGTAGAAGACGTCCATCGGCGTCCAGCCGAACGCATTCATGACCAGGCCGACCAGGAACGACACGACCAGCAGCTTGACGATCACCCTGACGGGCGAGTCACCGAGAAAGCGCGTCACTGTGGACAAGGGGCCTGCCTCCAGATTGGTTTGCCCGGATTCGGGGTACAAACCCACGAATACGCACTTGCTGCGCCCGCATCAAGGCGGGCGGACGGCGCAATCGGTCGGGTTTCCAACAGCCGTTTCCGAACAGCTGTCCAAGGGCGATTGCCCGAAGCACGCCCATCATGATATCGAGAGGCCGACGCGGGTATGATGTAATGGTAGCTTGTCAGCTTCCCAAGCTGAACGCGAGGGTTCGATTCCCTCTACCCGCTCCAGTTCCTATCCCACTTCCCGCAAGATAAAATCGTGCAGCATCTTGGCTGCCGGCGACAGCACGCGGTTCTTCACCGTGATCAGGCTGTAGGGGCGGACCTCGATGTCGAACTCGGTCTGGACGACATCGATGGCGCCGGCGAGACCGTCGGGGTTCTGGATGAATTTTGCCACCTGGATCGACACCGGGGCGATGGCGTCGGACTGCGCCACCATGACCAGTGTGAGCAGCAGCGACGAGGTGTTGAGGATGCGGTCCGGCAGGGCGATGTTGCGGTTCAGGAAATTGCTCTCCATCGCCTGGCGCAGCGGCGACCCGCCCGACTGGAACACCCAGTCGAAGGCGGCGGTGTCCTCCAGCCTCACCGCCTTCCCATTGTTTAGAGGATGGCCGTTGCTCAGCGGGTGGCCTCGGCGCACGATCAGGCAGGCCTTCTCGACGCCGATGACGCGCGATTCGAACAGGCGCGGATTGAGGTCTTCGGGGACACGGGCGATGATGAAATCATGGCGCGTGGCGATCAGTTCGCGCGCCAGCACATTCGACGTCTCGACCTGCATGGTAATCTCGATGCGCGGATAGAGGCGGCGTATCTCGCGGATCGCCGGGACCGCCAGTTCGATCGCCGGCGCCGTCACCGCGCCAAGGAACACCGAGCCGCCCTTGCCGGCCTTGAGCTCCGATATTTCGCGGTCGGCCTCGCGCATTTCGAGCAGGATCGAGCGCGCGCGCCGGGCCAGCGCCTTGCCGTAAGGGGTGAGCGTGATGCCGCGCGGCAGCCTTTCGCAGAGCTTCACCTCGAGCACCGCTTCCATCTCGGAAATCATGCGCGAGGCCGCCGGCTGCGAGATGTTCATCACCTGGGCGGCAGCACTCACCCGACCGTGATCGTCGAGTGCTGCGATCATGCGCATGTGACGCAGGCTCAAGCCGCTACGCAGAAGTGTCTCGCCATCGCCCGGCAATTCATCGTAACCGCTTGAAATTCCCTGAGGACCTCGTAAAGCCGCCATGCCTTTTCCCGCTTCCGCCACTGTTCCAGCCCGGTTTAGTCATATACCGGTTTTGGTATAGCAACCACCGAAGATCGCATTTGACAGTTATGGCAAAGGGTCACACTTTCGCGCGTCCTCAAGACTTGACGGTCGATGACGAGCAAAATCGTATCGATTTAAATCTGAGGGCCGATTGGGAGGATACCGGAGATCGATTATGACGGCGGCGGCGCTTTGGCGCATCCGCCCGACTGCGCGGCCCGCGAAGCCCCGAGGTGTCGCGTCCATCAACCAGGGAGAGTTTTACGTGAAAATCATCAAGACACTGGCCGCCGTCGCGGCCCTTGGCATCGCTGCCATGACCTACTCGGCGCATGCAGCCGACAAGGGTCTTGTCGGCGTGCTGATGCCGACCAAGACCTCGCAGCGCTGGATCAATGACGGCGATGCCGTCAAGTCCCAGCTCGAAGCTCTCGGCTACACGGTCGACCTGCAGTACGCTCAGGACGACATCCCCAACCAGCTCAGCCAGCTGGAAAACGAAATCACCAAGGGCCCGAAGGCGCTGATCATCGCTTCGATCGACGGCACGACCCTGTCGGACGCGCTGCAGAAGGCCGCTGACGCCGGCGTCGTCGTCGTCGCCTATGACCGCCTGATCAAGAAGACCGCCAATGTCGATTACTACACCACCTTCGACAATTTCGGCGTCGGCGTGATCCAGGCGAACTCGCTGGTCAAGGGTCTCAAGGAGCGCTTCCCGAACACCAAGCCGTGGAACGTCGAACTGTTCGGCGGCTCGCCGGACGACAACAACGCATTCTTCTTCTACAACGGCGCAATCTCGGTGCTGCAGCCGCTGATCGATGACGGCTCGATCAAGATCAAGTCCGGCCAGACCGGCATGGACAAGGTCGGCACGCTGCGCTGGCTCGCCGCCACCGCCCAGGCGCGCATGGACAACCTGCTGTCGGCCAACTACTCGGACGGCAGCCGCGTCGATGGCGTTCTTTCGCCCTATGACGGCCTGTCGCGCGGCATCACCGCTTCGCTGCGCGCCGTGGGTTACGGCACCGACGCCCAGCCGTGGCCGATCGTGACCGGCCAGGACGCCGAGACTGCTTCGGTCAAGCTGATCATCACGGGCGAGCAATACTCGACCGTGTTCAAGGACACCCGCGAACTGGCCAAGGCCACCGTCGAGCTCGTCGACAAGGTGCTCTCGGGCGGCAAGCCGGACGGCCTCGACGAAAAGACCTACAATAACGACGTCAAGGTCGTCCCCTCGATCCTTTTGACGCCGCATGAGGTCGACAAGTCGAACTACCAGGCACTGGTCGTCGACTCCGGCTACATCAAGGCCGACGAACTGAAGTAATCCGTTTATAAAGACAGGGGTCCTGCGCGACGCAGGACCCCTGTCCGTTCACAAGCGACCCCGGTATTGTTTCTACCGGACTTAGTTTGCGTGCATGTCGTTGTCTCAAACCGCAAGCACTTTGGAGCGACATGCAACAGGAGGAGCTTGCCCTGATGACGACGATTTTGGAGATGCGCGACATCACCAAGACGTTCCCCGGCGTGAAGGCGCTGTCGAACGTCAACCTCAGCGTCGAAGAAGGCGAGATCCACGCCGTGGTTGGCGAGAACGGCGCCGGCAAGTCGACGCTGATGAAGGTCCTGTCGGGCGTCTATCCCGCCGGCACCTATGACGGCCAGATCATTTTTCAGGGTCAGGAATGCCAGTTCAAAGGTATCCATGACAGCGAACACAAGGGCATCGTCATCATCCACCAGGAGCTAGCGCTGGTGCCGATGCTGTCGATCACCGAAAATATCTTCCTCGGCAACGAAAACGCCCGATACGGCGTCATCGACTGGGATGCCAACGAGGCGCGCACCGCTGCCCTGTTGAAGAAGGTGGGCCTCAAGGAGGACCCCAAGACACTGATCACCAATATCGGCGTCGGCAAGCAGCAGCTGGTCGAGATCGCCAAGGCGCTGAGCAAGGACGTCAAGCTTTTGATCCTCGACGAGCCGACCGCGTCGCTCAGCGAGAAAGACAGCCAGGCGCTGCTCGATCTTCTGCTCGAATTCAAGCGCCAAGGCATGACCTCGATCCTGATCTCGCACAAGCTCAACGAGATCAACCGGGTCGCCGACAAGGTAACCGTCATCCGTGACGGGCGCACCATCGAGACGCTGGCCAAGAAGGATATCTCCGAAGACCGCATCATCACCTCGATGGTCGGCCGTTCGCTAGACGACCGCTATCCGCCGCGCGAGCCCAAGATCGGCGAAGTCGTGTTCGAGGTGAAGAACTGGTCGGTCTATCACCCGCTCCATGCCGAGCGACAGGTGATCAAGGGCATCGACATCAATGTGCGCAAGGGCGAGGTGGTCGGCATCGCCGGGCTGATGGGCGCCGGCCGCACCGAATTCGCCATGAGCCTGTTCGGCCGCTCCTATGGCCGCCGCATCACCGGCGAAGTGCTGCTCAAGGGCAAGCCGGTCGATGTCTCCTCGGTAAGCAAGGCGGTCCAACACGGCATCGCCTATGTCACCGAGGACCGCAAAACCTACGGCCTCAACCTTATCGACCATATCAAGCATAACATTACGCTGGCCAATCTCGACGGCGTGTCGCGCCACAGCGTGATCGACGACATGCGCGAGCTTGCGGTCGCCAACGACTATCGCAAGAAGACCAATATCCGTGCGTCAAGCGTCTATCAGATGACCGGCAATCTTTCCGGCGGCAACCAGCAGAAGGTGGTGCTGTCGAAATGGTTGTTTGCCGACCCTGACGTGCTGATCCTCGACGAGCCGACACGCGGCATCGATGTCGGCGCCAAATATGAAATCTACACGATCATCGCGCGCCTTGCCTCGGAGGGTAAGGCGATCGTGGTCATCTCGTCGGAAATGCCGGAATTGCTGGGGATTACCGACCGCATCTACGTCATGAACGAAGGGCGCATGGTGGGCGAAATGCCGGCGGCGGAAGCAAGCCAGGAAAAGATAATGCGCGCCATCGTCCGGGGAGAAGGAAAAGCAGCATGAGCACCGAAAGCGCCCCCGCCCCGCAGGGCAACGTCGCCGACGAACAGCGCCCGCGCATCGCCGTCTCGGCGCTGGCGACGAATTTACGCGAATACGGACTGATCATAGCCCTGATCGTCATCATGCTGTTCTTCCAGTTCACCACGTCGGGGACGTTGTTCAAGCCGGTCAACCTCAGCAATCTGGTGCAGCAGAACTCCTTCATCATCGTGATGGCGCTGGGCATGCTGCTGGTGATCGTATCGGGCTATATCGACCTCAGCGTCGGATCGGTCGCCGGTTTCATTGGCGCGCTGGCGGCAAACATGATGGTCATCTGGCAACTCGGACCGCTGAGCAATCCCCTGGTGGTTTCGATCGTCTGCCTGGTCGCGGGTGGCCTGATCGGCGCCGCGCAAGGGTATTGGATCGCCTATCACCGGATACCGAGCTTCATTGTCACGCTGGCCGGCATGCTGATCTTCCGCGGCATTTGCCAGGCGTTGCTTGGCGGCGGCTCGTCGGTGGGTCCGCTTCCCGACGACTTCAAGATGCTCAGCTCCGGCTTCATCCCGGATGTGATCGGCCCACTGACGCTCGTCCCGCCGGTCGTGAACGCAGCCGGCAAGACCATCATGGGCAGCGGCGTGACCCTGCACATGACGACGGTCGTGCTGGGGCTGATCGCCGTGCTCGCCTATGCCTATTTCGGGGTCCGCACCCGGCGCAAACGAGAACGCCATGGTTATGAGGCCGAGCCCTTCACCCTGTTCGTCGTCAAGACGCTGGTCGCCAGCGCGCTGGCGCTGTTCCTGGTCTATGAGTTTGCCAGCTACCGCGGCCTGCCCGTGGTGCTGCTGGTCATGGGCGTGCTGATCACGCTGTTCGTCTTCGTCACCAAGCGCATGACCATCGGGAGGCGCATCTACGCCATGGGCGGCAATCCCAAGGCGGCGCAGCTGTCGGGCATCAACACCGAGCGGCTGACGCTGATGGTGTTCATCAATATGGGCGTGCTGTCGGCGCTTGGCGGCCTGATCATCGCGGCTCGTCTCGGCCAGGCGGTGCCGGCGGCGGGTCTCGGCTCGGAGCTCGACGTCATCGCCGCCGTGTTCATCGGCGGCGCCTCGGCGATGGGCGGCGTCGGCCAGGTTATCGGGGCGGTCGTCGGCGGCTTCATCATGGGCGTGATGAACAACGGCATGTCGATCATGGGCGTCAATGTCGACTGGCAGCAGGTGGTCAAAGGCCTGGTGCTGCTCGGCGCCGTGATCTTCGACGTCTACAACAAGAACAAGGCCTGACAAGCTTCAGCGAGGCAAGCAGGAGGCATACGGTCGCGGCGCAGCCGGCAAGTTGTCGGCATAAGAAGTCCCCCGAGGGATGGAGCTCGCGAGCGCAATCCGGACGAAGAGTTCAACCCGTGGCGCGGCGAGGTCCGAGCCGCGCAGGTCAAGGTTTGCCAAGGGGCAACCCGGCCAAGGCACATGAGAGAGGATTTCATCATGCTAATCTCCCAGATCCTCGACGACGCCGAGACCATCCGCGTCGTCGCCCGCAATGGCGGCGGCAAGACCAGGATCATCAACGGCGCCCGCAGCGTCTATTCGCTGGCCATGGAAGCCGCGCGCACCGGAACGGGCCTCGCCGCGCTGATCGAGCGCAAGGGGTTCGGTGAAGCGATAGACCTCGACGCCGTCTACAAGAAGGGCCGGCTGGTGTCGCCGATCAACCATCCCGATCCTGCGCATCTGCATCTGACCGGCACCGGCCTGACCCATCTCGGCTCGGCGGCGACGCGCGATTCCATGCACAAGAAGCTCAGCGATGGCGGCGAGGAGCAGCTTACCGATTCCATGAAGATGTTCCGCATGGGGCTCGAAGGCGGCAAGCCGGCCAAGGGCCAGACCGGCGTGCAGCCGGAATGGTTCTACAAGGGCAACGGCACCATGGCGGTGGCGCCGGGCGCCGCACTGATGTCGCCGGCCTTCGCGCAGGACGCCGGCGAGGAGCCGGAAATCGCCGGCATCTATGTCATCGGCGACGACGGCGCGCCGTTCCGCGTCGGCTTCACGCTGTCGAACGAGTTTTCCGATCATGTTACCGAGCGGGTGAACTATCTGTTCCTGGCACATTCCAAACTGCGCAACGCCTCGTTCGGGCCGGAAATCCTGATCGGCGACCTGCCGGCCGACGTCAGGGGCTCATCGCGAATCTATCGCGACAGCAATTTGCTGTGGGAAAAGCCGTTCCTGTCGGGCGAAGCGAACATGTCGCACACAATCGCCAATCTCGAACATCATCACTTCAAATATTCGGCCTTCCGCCAGCCGGGCGACGTGCATGTGCACATGTTCGGCACGGCGACGCTGTCCTTTGCCGACGGCATCAAGACTCAGGCCGGCGACGTGTTCGAGATCGAGGCCGGGGATTTCGGCCTGCCGCTGCGCAACCCGCTGGAGATCGAGCAGCCGGTGAAGGTGGCGGTGAAGGCGCTTTGAGACGTAATCTCCCCTTGAGGGGGGAGATTGGCAGCGCCCACCGTCAATAAATATCGAAGTCGAAATACTTGGCCTGGATCTTCTTGTAAGTGCCGTCGGCGACGATGGCGTCTATCGCCGCATTCAGCTTGTCGCGCAGCGCCGTGTCTTCCAGGCGGACAGCGATGCCGGCTTGCGTCTCGGTGCCCTTGACGTCGCCGACAAGCTTGCAGCAGCCTTCGCTCGCCTTCTTCAGCCAGTCCATCAGCACGAACTTGTCGGAGATGACGGCGTCGAGACGGCCGTTCTGCAGGTCGGTGATCGCCTCTTCCTGGGTGGGGTAGAGTTTCGCCTCGGCGCCGGCCTTGCCATAGGCGTCCTGCGCATAGTCGGCCTGGGTGGTCGAGGCCTGCGCGCCCACCGTCTTGCCGGCAAGGGCTGCCGGTTCGGTGGAAGTGAGGTCGCTGTCCTTGGGCGCCACCAGCGCCAGCGGCGTCGTGTAGTATTTGTTGGTGAAGGCGACCTGTTTCTTGCGCTCCTCGGTGATGCTCATCGAGGCGATGATGGCGTCGAACTTTTTCGCCTGCAGCGCCGGGATGATGCCGTCCCAGTCCTGGGTGACGATCTCGCACTCGACCTTCATCTGCGCACACAGCGCATTGGCAATGTCGATGTCGAAGCCCTCGATCTTGCCGTCCGCGGTGATGGTGTTGAAGGGCGGATAAGCGCCCTCGGTGCCGATCTTCAATTTCTCCTGCGCCTCAGCCAGCGAGCCGGCCGATATCACCAGCATGGCAGCGCCCGCTGCCGATATGATCCATCTTGAAATCTGCATTTTGGTTCCCCTTGCGCGCCGTTCTCTTGCCGGCCACCGAAAGGCAGCCAAGCATGGTGAGGCAGCGCAGGCAAGTATTTTGCCTGACGGTGATCGAAGGTTCAGCCGGCGGGGCGGAAATGCTTGGAGAGCTTGAGGCCTTGCGCCTGGTAATTCGAGCCGAGATCGGTGCCGTAAAGCGCCTGCGGCCGCTTCAGCATGTGTTCGTAGACCAGCCGGCCGACGATCTGGCCGTGGTCGAGGATGAACGGCACTTCGTGGCTGCGCACTTCGAGCACCGCCCGGCTGCCGGTGCCGCCTGAGGCCGAATGGCCGAAGCCCGGATCGAAGAAGCCGGCATAGTGAACACGGAATTCGCCAACCAGCGGATCGAAGGGCGTCATCTCGGCGGCGTAGAGCGGCGGCACGTGCACGGCTTCGCGGCTGACCAGGATGTAGAACTCGTCCGGGTCGAGCACCAGTTCGCCGGCGCCGCTCTTATAGAGCGGCTCCCAGAAATCGACGGCATCCTGGGCGGCGCGCTTGTCGACATCGACCAAGCCGGTGTGATGCTTGCCGCGATAGCCGACCAGGCCGTTCTGGTCGCCGTCAAGATCGATCGACAGCGCAATGCCGCCGCCGGAAATGTTGGGCGGCTCGGTCGCCACCAGCATCTCGGCGCGGTGCAATTCGTTCAGTTCTGCCTCCGACAACAGCGCGTTGCCGGTGCGAAAGCGGATCTGCGACAGCCTCGATCCGGCGCGTACGACGATCGGGAAGGTGCGTGGACTGACTTCGAGATAAAGCGGCCCGTGATAGCCGGGGGCGATCTTGTCGAACTCATGGCCGCGATCGGTCATCACCCGGGTGAAGATGTCGAGCCGGCCGGTCGAGCTCTTCGGGTTGGCCGAGGCCGACACGTTTGCGGGCAGCGCCAGGCTTTCGAGCAGCGGCACGATGTAGACGCAGCCGGTTTCCAGCACCGCGCCCTCGGCGAGACTGAACTCATGCAATTTCAGCCGGTGAAGCTTGTCGGCCACCAGATGATCGGGACCCGGCAGGAAGGAGGCGCGCACGCGAAAAGCCTTGTTGCCGAGCCTCAGATCGAGGCTCGCCGGCTGCACCTGGTCGACATCGAGCGCGCGCGGCGACTCCAGCGCGCCGGACTGAAACAGCGCGGAAATGTCCTGATCGGGAAGAATGCCTGTCTGCCGCAAAAGGCTGGCTCCGCTCCAAGGTCGGTCTCTTTGTGGCAGGTTCTTGCCGCAAAACCGCTGGATATTATTGCGGAACCTGCCTGGTACAAACCTCTTAATGAAGCCGGCAATTGACGCAAGCGCAGGTGAGGTCTAAAGGGTCGTTATCCCGTGGTGATTTGGCCGGTCGGCTTGCAGCCACGTTAAACAAGTCGCTAAAGGACCGTCGGGCCGCAAGGCCATATGGACCGGTTGCGACTTTCGCGGCCGGTTTTTTTGTGTCTGGAACAAAAGCGATGAGCACCAAGAAGCGTAACTGGAAGCCTCAGACCGCACTCGTGCACGGGGGAACACTGCGTTCACAGTTCGGCGAGACGTCGGAAGCGATGTATCTCACCCAGGGCTATGTCTATGAAACGGCGCAGGCCGCGGAAGCCCGTTTCAAGGGCGAGGAGCCGGGCTTCATCTATTCGCGCTACGCCAACCCTACCGTCGACATGTTCGAAAAGCGCATGTGCGCGCTGGAGGGTGCCGAAGATGCGCGCGCCACGGCGTCCGGCATGGCGGCGGTGACGGCAGCGCTCCTGTGCAGCGCCAAGGCCGGCGACCATATCGTTGCGGCGCGCGCGCTGTTCGGCTCCTGCCGCTGGGTGGTGGAGACGCTGGCGCCGAAATACGGCATCGAGGCAACGCTGGTCGACGGCACCGACATCGCCAACTGGGAAAAGGCGGTGCGGCCGAACACGAAACTGTTCTTCCTGGAAAGCCCGACCAATCCGACGCTGGAAGTGGTCGACATCGCAGCGGTGGCGGCGCTCGCCACCTCGATCGGCGCCAGGCTGATCGTCGACAATGTCTTTGCCACGCCCTTGCAGCAGAAGCCCTTGCAGCTCGGCGCCCATATCGTCGTCTACTCCGCGACCAAGCACATTGACGGCCAGGGACGCTGTCTCGGCGGCATCATCCTGTCGGACAAGAAATGGATCGACGAGAATTTGCACGACTATTTCCGCCACACCGGCCCGAGCCTGTCGCCGTTCAACGCCTGGACGCTGCTCAAGGGCCTGGAGACGCTGCCGGTTCGGGTGCGCCAGCAGACGGAAAGCGCGGCCAAGATCGCGGATTTCCTGGCAGGACGGCCGGAAATCGCCCGCGTCATCTATCCCGGCCGCGCCGACCACCCGCAGGCCGACATCGTCAAGAAGCAGATGACGGGCGGATCGACGCTGATCTGCCTCGACGTCAAGGGCGGCAAGCAGGCGGCCTTCGCCTTGCAGAACGCGCTCGACATCGTGCTGATCTCCAACAATCTCGGCGACGCCAAGAGCCTGATCACCCATCCGGCGACCACCACGCACAAGAACCTCAGCGACGAAGCTCGCGCCGAGCTTGGCATCGGGCCGGGAACGCTCAGGCTGTCGGTCGGTCTTGAGGATACGGACGATCTGCTGGAGGACGTTGCGCAGGCGCTGAAGGCAGCCGGATAGGCCGCGAGGCGTCACGCTCCCGACGAAACCTCTTCCAGTTCGGCCGTCTTGGTGCCGATGGTCATGGTGTTGCCGCGCCAGTCGACGGCGCCGCTCAGCCAGCCGCGCGCCCAGATGGCGGGAAGCATCATGTCGCGGACCATCATCGCCGGGACCATGCGCAGCGACAGATGCCAGCCCTTGGCCGCGGCCAGCGCGCATTCGGGAATGTAGGCCGCCGTCAGCACGGCCATCACCGTGGCCGGCAGGCTGATGCCGGCACTTGCGGCCGCCACCAGCGCCAACGCCAACGGCACGGCGACGCCGGTCAGGATCTCGGGTGCGAAAAACAGTGGGAAGGTGACGCGGCGCAACCGCGCCCAGCGCGCCTGGCGCGACCAGATGTCGGCAAGTCGGCGCTGCCCCAGTGGTTGCTCGAAAGGCGAGGCAACGAGATTGACGTGCAGGCCCAGTCCGTTGACCAGCTTGGTTGCAGCAGCATCCTCGGCGATCTCGGCGGCCAGCGCGCGGATACCGCCATTGGTATCGAGCATCGGCTTGTTCCACAGCATGCTCTTGCCCTGGGCAAAGCCGAGACCGAGCGCCTCGCCGGCATATTGCCAGCGCGCCTGCAGCGTGTTGAGGAACGCGCATTCGACCTCGGCCCAAAAGCCATCCGGCCGAGAGCCGATCGGCGTCGAGCAGATAAGCCCGGTATTGGTCCGCCAGGCCGCCATCAGGTGCTGGACGTAATCCCTTGGCATCAGCACGTTGGAATCCGCCAGAATAACCCAATGATAGCGCGCCGCTTCCCAGCCCTTGACGCAGTTGTTGAGCTTCGGGTTGCTGCTGACGCGGTCGTCGCCGATCAGCAGCCGGGCCGGCACGTTGGGAAACAGGACGATCGCCCTGTTTATCAGTTTGACGACGGGATCGTCGGCGTGAGCGACGCAGAAGATCAGTTCGTAGCGCGGCCAGTCGAGCGAGAAGGCTCGCTGCAGCGTCTCTTGTGTGAACGGCTCCACGCCGCGCGACGGCACGACGATCGAGACCGGTGGCTGCTCGCCGGACGGCGGAGGGATAAGGCGACGCGCTTGCAGTTTCGACGAAGCAAGCAGGATGCTGGCGAGATTGGAAAGAAGCAAAGCGGAGGAAGCGAAGGCGGCTGTGAGAGCTGGTTCCATCGAGATCTGGTCACTCCGGAAAGGCCGCTCGCGGCTGCTTTGTCAGTCGACAGATGGGCCTTGAGTCGCCGGCAAGGTTTGCGCACACCAACATTGTCATGTGTCACTTAAATGACATTGTTTGTCGGCACTGCGCTTTGAGGCTGGCAGGACATGCCGCTCTGCGCGTATCAAACCGCATGGCGCGACAAATGTTCCCTGCTGCGCAACGGGAGCAGCCCATGTACCGCGCCGTCACGCGCAACATCGAAGTGCAGGTCAGACCGTTCTACCTGGAGGACCGCTCGGACCCGGCGGAGAACCGTTATGTCTGGGGCTACCAGGTGACGATCGACAACCAGTCGGACGATTTCGTGCAGCTTATGGCGCGTTACTGGCACATCACCGACGGCAGCGGCCGGGTCGAGGAAGTGCGCGGCGCCGGCGTGGTCGGCGACCAGCCTGAGCTCAATCCCGGCGACAGCTATCAATACACGTCAGGCTGCCCGCTCTCGACGCCCTCCGGCTTCATGGTCGGCCACTACACCATGCGCAACAAAAAGGGCGAGACGTTCGACGTCGCTATTCCCGCGTTTTCGCTGGATCTGCCGGGGACCCGACGGACGGTGAATTAGGGGTTTTCTCCCCGTCACTATACGGGGAGAAATGCCCGGCAGGGCAATGAGGGGCAGCGCCAGAGTCATGAGGTTATCTTCCACGCACATGACCTAGGCTATGCGCGGCCATTCACCAAAGTTCGCGCTGCCCTCATCCGCCCTTCGGGCACCTTCTCCCCGTGAACGGGGAGAAGGAAGAGATGCTACTGAGTTGCAAACTCCGCCGGGTCGAAGTCGTACTGCTTCGAGCAGAACTCGCAGGCGACGTGGATGCCGCCATCTTCGGTGCTGTCCTTGATCTCCTGCGCGGAAAACCCCTCGAGGATGCCGCGTATCTTGTCCCTTGAGCAGGAACATTGGTCGGCGACCGGCACGCCGCCGAAGACGCGCACGCCATGTTCGTGGAACAGCCTGTAGAGCAGCCGCTCGGCGCCGATGGTCGGGTCGATCAGCTCGGTCGGCTCGATGGTGCCGAGCAGCGCCACCAGCTCGCGCCACGAATTGTCGGCCGGCTCCTGCGTCACGTCACGCGGATCGCCGTCGCCGCCCGAAATGTCGGGCACGCGCATGCGCTCGGGTGACTGCGGCAGGAACTGCGCCAGGATGCCGCCGGCGCGCCACTGCTCACGAGCGCCGCCGGGACCTGGCGTCAGAAGCTTGGCCACCGACAGCCTGAGGTCGGTCGGGATCTGCTCCGACTGGCGGAAATAGGTGCGCGCGGCGTCCTCCAGCGTCTCGCCGTCGAGCTGGACGATGCCCTGATAGCGCTGCGTGTGCGCGCCCTGGTCGATGGTCAGCGCCAAAACGCCGCTGCCCAGCAGCGTCTGCTGCGAGGTCTGGCCTGCGGCCACCAGGGCCTCCAGCCGGTCGGCGTCGAAACGCGCATAGGCGCGCAATGCCGAAGGCGTGGAGAAATCCGCGACCAGCATGTCGACCGGGCCGTCGGTGCGGGTCTGCAGGATGAACTTGCCTTCGAATTTGAGCGAGGTGCCGAGCAGCACCGTCAGCACACAGGCTTCCGCGAGCAGGCGGGCGACCGGCTCGGGATAGTCGTGACGGTTGAGGATGGCGTCGAGCATCGGCCCGAGTTGCACGGTGCGGCCGCGCACGTCGAGCGGGCCGACCTCGAAGGGTACGACATGATCGTCGCCGGCATAGCCGAACTCGCCGAGTTTGGGGTGATGTTCAGTCACTTGATGCGTTTCCAACATGACAAAGCTCCAGGGCGCGGCCATGCGGCCCGGAGGGGTGCATGCGTCCAAACGCGCTTGATTTGCGTGATGGGGCGCAAATAGGCATCGCGCCGCCCCGGATCAAGCGCTTGGAGATCAAGCGCCTGGAGATCAAGCGCCCAGACACCAGGCCAAAACCGCCTTCTGGGCGTGGAGCCGGTTCTCGGCTTCGTCGAAGACAACCGAATGCGGACCGTCGATGACCTCGTCGGTGACTTCCTCGCCGCGATGCGCCGGCAGGCAGTGCATGAACAGGGCGTCGGGCTTGGCCCTGGCCATCAGCGCCGCATTGACCTGATAGGGCGAGAAGACATTGTGGCCGCGGGCGCGGTGTTCCTGGCCCATCGACACCCAGCAGTCGGTGACGATGCAGTCGGCTTGGTCGACGGCTTCCTCGGGCGAGCGGGTGAAGTGCAGCTTGCCGCCATTGCTCTTCGACCAGTCGATATGCTTTTGCGCCGGCTCGCTGCCTTCCGGCACTGCGACGTTCAGGTTGAAGCGGAACCGCGCCGAAGCTTCGAGCAGCGAATGCAGCACGTTGTTGCCGTCGCCGGTCCAGGCGATGGTCTTGCCGGCAACCGGACCGCGATGCTCCTCGAAGGTCATGATGTCGGCCATCAGCTGACAGGGATGGGTGTCGTCGGTCAGCCCGTTGATGACCGGAATCGTGGCATTCTCGGTCAGCTCGAGCAGCCGCTCATGCGACGTGGTGCGGATCATGATGGCGTCGACATAGCGCGACAGCACCTTGGCGGTGTCGGCAATGGTCTCGGAACGGCCGAGCTGCATTTCGGTGCCGGTCAGCATGATGGTCTCGCCGCCGAGCTGTCGCATGCCGACGTCGAAGGACACGCGCGTGCGCGTCGACGGCTTGTCGAAGATCATGGCCAGCACCTTGCCTTCGAGCGGTTTGGTCCGTTCGCCGGCCTTGAGGCGCGCCTTGCGCACCACCGCATCGTCCAGCATCAGGCGCAGATCGCCTTCGGAAACGGCGGAAAGATCGGTGAAATGGCGAAGGCTCATCGGGAATGGTTCTCGGGATTACTTCGCGGCGGCCGCGGCGATGGCGTCGGTCAGGCCCTTGGCGCCGGCGCGGATGCGATCGAGCGCTTCGCCGATCTCGGCGTCGGTGACGGTCAGCGGCGGCAGCAGACGAATGACGTTGTCGCCGGCCGGCACCGCCAGCAGATGCTGGTCGCGCAGCGCCATGTTGACCTTGGTGTTGGGCATGGCGCATTTCAGGCCAAGCATCAGGCCGCTGCCCCTGATGCCTTCGATGACATCGGGAAATTCGTCGGCGACCGCCGCCAGGCCCTGCTTCATCAGCAATGCCTTGCGCTGGACGTCTTCGAGGAAGCCGTCTTCCAGCACGACGTCGAGCACAGCGTTGCCGACCGCCATGGCCAGCGGATTGCCGCCGAAAGTGGTGCCATGCACGCCTGCCGTCATGCCGACGACAGCGTCGTCGGTGGCGAGGCACGCGCCCATCGGGAAGCCGCCGCCAATGCCCTTGGCAATCGCCATGATGTCGGGCGTCACGCCGGTCCATTCATGCGCGAACAGCTTTCCGGTGCGACCGATACCGCACTGGACCTCATCGAAGATCAGCAGCAGGCCGTGCTGGTCGCAGAGCTGCCGCAGCCGTTTCAAGGATTGCGTCGGCACCGGGCGGATGCCGCCCTCGCCTTGCACCGGTTCGATCAGGATCGCGGCGGTCTCTGGTGTGATCGCCTTCTCGGCGGCGTCGATGTCGTCGAAGCCGACCTGGTCGAAGCCTTCGACCTTGGGCCCAAAACCTTCGAGATATTTGTACTGGCCGCCGGCGGCGATGGTCGCCAGCGTGCGGCCGTGGAAGGCGCCTTCGAAGGTAATGACCCGGAAGCGCTCGGGATGGCCCTTGACGAACTGGTAGCGCCGCGCCGTCTTGATCGCGCATTCGAGCGCCTCGGCGCCGGAATTGGTGAAGAACACCTTGTCGGCGAAGGTGGCGTCAGCCAGCCGCTCGCCGAGCCGGGCCTGCCCCGGGATCTCGTAGAGATTGGAGACGTGCCAGAGCTTGGCCGCCTGTTCGGTCAGCGCCGAGACCAGATGCGGATGGCTGTGGCCCAACGAATTGACCGCGATGCCGCCAGCGAAATCGAGATATCGCTCGCCCTTGTCGGTAACCAGCCAGGTGCCTTCGCCATGATCGAAGGCCAAAGGGGCGCGGGCAAAGGTCTCGTAAAGCGCCGAACCGCTCATTATATGCGTCTCCGGTACCGGAAAAATCAAAAAAGCCGCCAAAGCGGCGGCCTTTGCGGCTTATCGTGTTTTTCGGCCATGAAGTCAACGAAAACGTCGTGCAGAGGCGCGTGGCCAGCTCCCGACGAGACGCCGGCTCATAAGCGACCGGGCAAGTTGGGGAAAACCTAAAAAACCGATTCGTGTTGCACCTGGGACTCTTGTCACCGAGTCAACACATGAGGTAATTGTAGTCGGGAAATAACTAGATTTCGTGCGGCGGACCTAATCACCTAATATATGTGGTGTCTGCCCCGGCAAAGATTGCCGGGTCGGGAACGGATTCCGGCTGCCGCACACATAGCAGGAGCGCGGTCTCATGAACTGGACTGACGAGCGGGTCGAACTTCTCAGGAAACTGTGGTCGGAGGGCTTGAGCGCAAGCCAGATCGCCGCACAACTCGGCGGGGTCAGCCGCAACGCGGTCATCGGCAAGGTGCACCGGCTGAAGCTGTCGGGCCGCGGACGCTCGACCGCGACGCCGGCGCGTCAGAAGAAGACAACGCAGGGATCTTCGATCCAGAAATCGGTGCCTCGCGCCGCAACCACGCAGCGCCATGTCACGACTTCGATCGGGGCGAACGCACTGCAGGCGCAGTTCGACGCCGAGCCGGTGGCGCGCCACTACATCCGCCCGGTCGAAAACGTCGTCGTGCCGATCTCGCGGCATCTGCAGCTCACCGATCTCACCGAGCGCACCTGCAAATGGCCGAATGGCGATCCGCTATCGGAAGACTTCAACTTCTGCGGCAACGAGGCGGCTGAAACCGGACCTTACTGCAAGTACCACGCAAGGGTGGCGTTCCAGCCGGCTTCAGAGCGGCGCAGGAGCCGGTAGTTAGGAATAGGGATTGGGGACTGGGCAGTAGGGAATGGGGTAGCGCTCGTGAGGCGCTACCTTATTCTGCCTACTGCCTACTGCCTACTGCCTACCATCACAGCCACCCACTCTTCCGAAATCGCCAATACAAAAACGAGCAGATCAGCGCGATCGAGACCAATACGACGGGATAGCCGTATTGCATCTTCAGTTCCGGCATGTCGTCGAAATTCATGCCGTAAATGCCGGCGAGCGCCGTCGGCACCGCCAGGATCGCCGCCCATGAGGCCAGCTTCTTGGTGTTCGCGGTTTCCTGGCTCTGGCCGACCAGCAGGCTGGCTTCGAAAGCGAACGCCAGAACCTCGCGCAGGCTGTCGATCTTTTCCTGCACGGTCCGGATATGGTCGGTGACATCGCGAAACAGCGGATGCATTGCGGTATGGATCTGCGGCAGTTCGGCGCTGGTCAGCCGGCGGCAGACCTCGACCAGCGGCAGCGCCGCATTGCGCAGGCGCAACAGATCGCGGCGCAGCATATAGAGCCGCTCGATGTCGGGACCGGTCATCGGCTTCAGCAGCACCCTGTCCTCGATCGCCTCGACCTCGTCCTCGATCTGCTCTAGCACCGGCATGTAGTTGTCGACGATGAAGTCGAGGATGGCGTAGAGGACGAAATCCTCGCCCTTGGCCAGTGAGTGCGGACAGCTTTCCCAGTGCTGGCGCACGGCGGCGTATGAGGTCGAGGGACCATGCCTGACGCTGACGATATAGCCTGAGCCGACGAACAGATGCGTCTCGCCGAAGGTGACGCGTCCGTCGATCAGCTGTGCAGTGCGGGCAACGATGAACAGTGCATCGCCATATTGCTCGATCTTCGGCCGCTGGTGCGGATGTTCGGCGTCTTCGATCGCCAGTTCGTGCAGATGAAATTGCGCCTTGACGCGCAGCAGAAGCTCGCGGTCGGGTTCGAGCAGCCCGATCCAGACGACATGGCCCGACTTCTTGGCCCATTCGCCGGCTTCCTCGATCGGTATGTCGGCGATGCGCTTGCCGGCGGTGTAGACGCTCGACGCGATGATGCCGGACGATGCCGGCGCCGGCTTGAACTCTCGGACATATTCCATCGCAGCCTCCTGAGCGCCTGGCCTTGGCCAGGAACCGAGACGCTAACATCCGGGCAGTTTAGCGCAATATGATTAAGCGTTCGAGGGGCGCGATCACTTCACCGGCAGCACCGGCAGGGCAACCTTGTCGGTCTTGTCGCCCTTGGGACGCTCGGCCGGCAACTGCTCGCCGGTGACGATGTAGTAGATCGTCTCGGCAATGTTGGTGGCGTGGTCGCCGATGCGCTCGATGTTCTTGGCGCAAAACAGCAGATGCGTGCACGGCGTGATGTTGCGCGGATCTTCCATCATGTAGGTCAAAAGCTCGCGAAACAGCGAGGTGTACATGGCGTCGATCTGGTCGTCGCGGTCGCGAACGAAGCCTATTTTCTCGACCGAGCGCGAGGCATAGACGTCGAGCACTTCCTTGAGCTGGGTCAAAGCGAGTTCGGCAAGCGCCTCGAGGCCGCGAAACAGGCTGGTCGGCTGGCGGCCGTCAATGACGCTGACCACACGCTTGGCGACGTTCTTGGCGAGGTCACCGACCCGTTCGAGGTCGGCCGAAATGCGGATGGCGCCGACGATCTCGCGCAGATCCGTCGCCATGGGCTGGCGCTTGGCGATGATGACGATGGCTTTGTCGTCGATTTCGCGCTGGCCATCGTCAAGCACGATGTCGTCACGAATGACCTTCTGGGCGAGGCCGGGATCGGCATTGACCAGCGCCTGGATCGCCTGCTCGACCATGCGCTCGGCATGGCCGCCCATCGCAGCGATGCGCTTCGCCAGGTATTTCAGCTCTTCGTCATAGGCGCTGACAATGTGTACGGACTGCATGGGCGAAATGCCTTCCTTAAATCTTTGGCCTTTTGAGTCGTTTCCTCGACCCCTGTGCTGATACGCTAGCCGGATGACAGAAAGAAGAAACAGGCAGTTAGCAGATAGTACCGCCTCAGCCTGCCGGCAAATGGACCGTGAACGCCGCGCCCTTGCCAACCTCCGACTTGATCGAAAGCCGGGCGTTGTGGCGCGTCAGAATATGCTTGACGATGGACAGGCCAAGACCGGTGCCTTTCTGCGTGCGGCTGCTCTCCACGTCGACGCGATAGAAGCGCTCGGTAATGCGCGGTATGTGCTCTTCCGGGATGCCCGGGCCGTAGTCCCTGATGGTTACATCGATGCCCGGTTCCGGGCCGGCCTCGCCCCGCGCGATCGACACCGTGACGCGTCCGCCAGGCTGGCCGTATTTGCAGGCGTTTTCCAAGAGATTCTCGAACACCTGGAACAGCTCGTCGCGGTCTCCGGGCACGTCGAGCGGCCCCTCGGCGTAGTCGCGTTCGATGACGACGCCGTTCTCGCTGGCGAGCGGGCCTAGTGAATCGATGACGCTGTCGATGGTCTGGCGCAGATCGACCTCGGTTCCCGGCCTCAGGTAAGGCTTCATTTCAAGCCTCGACAGCGACAGGAGATCGTCGATGAGGCGCGCCATGCGGCCGGTCTGGTTCTGCATGATCTGCAGGAACTGCTCGCGCGCCGCCGGATCGTTGCGGGCCGGGCCGCGCAACGTCTCGATGAAGCCCGAGATTGAAGCAAGCGGGGTGCGCAACTCGTGGCTGGCATTGGCTATGAAGTCAGCGCGCATGCGGTCGATGCGGCGCGTCTCACTCTGGTCCTTGAATACCAGCACATAGAGATCGGTGGCGTGGCCGACCGAGGACGCGCTGACCCGGTAGGCCCGTTCAACCGGCAGCTTCTCGGTGTAGTCGACGGCATCGGAGGCGACGGTTCCCGACAGCACGCCGTCGAGCAAGGCCTGCATTTCCGGCGCGCGGAATTTTAGCGACAGCGACAGGCCGGGCGCGATACCGACAAAGGCGGCAAAGGCGGCGGCATTGGCGTGGACGATGGTGGCGGTGCGGTCGAAGATGATCAGCGGATCGGCAACGGCAGCCGCAAGATATTCGCCGGAAAGCCGCTGCAGCCCGCTCGCCTCGATCGTGGCAATGGTCTCAGCAGACCGGCTGGCGCCTCCGGTTGGCAGAAGCGCGGCGGCCAGCAGCACCGTCAACGCAGCCAGGACGACATAGGCGGAGATACCGGCAAAACCATAAACGGCCATGATGGCGATCGCACCGGCGGCAAGCAGCCATCGGCTGTTCCACAGCCGGCCGGCGACGGCCTGCCCCGTGGTTGTCCGCTCTGCGCCGGTGTCAGCCATTCGTGCTTTCCGTGCTTCTGCGCCGGTCCCGCCGAAACTTCCGCTGGACCGGGTTTGAGGCCCCCCATAGCATGAGTCCGCAAGCTGGAAAGGTTCGTCTCGATGAAAAAAGCCAAGGAAAGTCCCGCCGCAGAGCCGGCAGAGGGGCCGCTGAAGATCAAGGTGGACGGCAAGGAGCGGGAGTTCGACATCGAAAACCCCGAGCTTCCCAGCTGGATCGAGGACCACAAACTGACCGCAGGCGACTACCCCTACGACAAGAAAATGAAGACCGAGGAGTATGACGAGACGCTGGAGCGGCTGCAGATCGAACTGGTCAAGGCGCAGGCCTGGCTGCAGGCGACCGGCAGCAGACTGATGTCGCTGTTCGAGGGGCGCGATGCCGCCGGCAAGGGCGGCACCATCTCGGTGCTGCGCCAGTATCTCAATCCTCGAACCGCGCGCAATGTGGCGCTGACCAAGCCGACCCCAACCGAAGTCGGGCAATGGTACTACCAGCGCTACGTCGCCCATTTCCCGACATCGGGCGAATTCGTCACCTTCGACCGGTCCTGGTACAACCGCGGCGGCGTCGAGCCGGTGATGGGCTTCTGCACACCGGAACAGCATGCAAAATTCCTCGACGAGACGCCGCATTTCGAGCGGATGATCTCCAACGACGGCATCTATTTCTTCAAATTCTGGCTCAACATCGGCCGCGAAACCCAGCTCGAACGGTTTCACGACCGCCGCTGGTCTCCGCTGAAGAACTGGAAGTTCTCGCCGATCGATATTGCCGGCATCACCAAATGGGACGACTACACCAAGGCGCGCGACCAGATGGTCGAGCGCACGCACAAGCAGTTCGCGCCCTGGATCATCGTGCGGGCCAATGACAAGCGACGCTCGCGGCTGGCCGTCATGCGGCGCATCCTGTTGTCACTGCCCTATGATGGGCGCGATCTCGACGCCATCGGCAAGGAAGACAAAAAGATCGTCGGCGAAGGGCCGTCGTTTCTCGAGAAGTAGAGACTGGCCTCGATAGGCAGAGGCTGAAATTACAGAGCCCACCCCCACACGGAGGTGGGCTCTGTGGCCATTGTCTAAAGCGCATCGCATTTGAACGGATTCACGCGACGCGCTTTAGGTCTTTGTTTCATGCATGTCGTTCTCTCAAAACCGGGGCCACTTTGAGCGACATGCATTAAAGCGCGTCGGGTGAAGACAGTCTCACGACGCCTGCCGCATGCCGAGCATGTGGGGGGTGCCCCTGGCCAACACCGGGGCGTGATGGTTGCGGCGCGAACGCACGACATCCAGCGTATGCTCGTTGAAGGTCAGCAGTGTGGCGACGACCTGCTGGTTGCCATAGGTGCGCTGGTACCCGAGCGGCGTCGCCAGGAAGTGCAACTGCAGCGTCCGCAGCACCCACACCGGCTCGACCTCGATAATGACCTGATCGACATTGCGAGCAAGGCCCCATTCGACGAAGCCGGCGATCAGTTCGGTGCCGACCGTAGACACGCCGCGCTTGCCATCGCGAAAGCCTGGCGCCACCGCGTAACGGGTTAGCTCCCAGACATTCGGTCCCGAAGGGCGCTTTCCCTCGCAGAGTTCCGGCATCACATCGCTAAGGAGATGCGGCCGTGTGGTCGGCAGCATCCGATGATAGCCTGCAAGCTCGCCATTGCGTATGACAAGGTGGTGTTCGGCCTCATCATGGTCGAATTGATCGATTTCGAGGCCGTCCGGGCGATCGAGATCGGTCCACCGCATCTCATCGACGAAGACCTTGTAACGCAGGCGATGGACGGCCTCCCATAGGTCGGGACGTTCCATCAGTTGTTGAGTGGTAAGGGAAAATAGCATTAGCCGTCTCCTGGGCTTAAGAGGAAGATACGGCCGGGCTTTCCCGAAAAAATTGCGCGAAGGTGTTGGCAAGGATTTCCAGGCTGCCACAGCCGACATGGCTAATATAGCTGCGTCTAAACGCCTCCGCGATGGCGTGCACCCTGTTGGCGACGCCGAGTCTGCTTTTGGCGTTAAGAAAGCATTAGCCGTCTCAAGAGGACGACAGGGGCCGGTCTTTTCTGAAGATATGACGCCAACAATGCGGCCATAAATTTCGGGCCGCCAGAACCGGCCTAGCTGATATAGCCGTGCCTGACTGCTTCGGCGACTGCCTGCACACGGTTGGCGGCGCCTAGTTTGCTCTTGGCGTTGAGAAGGTGTTTCTCAGAGGTATGCTCCGAGATGCCGAGGATCTGCGAAATCTCCCACTCGGATTTTCCGACCGCCGCCCATTGCAGGCATTCGCGCTCGCGCGGCGTCAATTCAATGTGATCGATAGATTTGCCGGCCGTCGTTTGAAGCTGCATGGCGCGGCCGATGGCATAGGTGGAGGCCAGCGAGACCATTGCGAATTCGGCTTCGGACAGTTCGACCGCCTCACCGCCCAGCGAGACCAGCGCGATCTGGCCTTCGAGCGTGATCAGCGGGAAGGCGAGGCCGTCACGCAGCTTGAACTGGCGGGCGTCGCGCATTACCTCGGCGCTGCTCTTGTCGGCGGGCATGCTTTGAACGGCATCGCGCCATTGGAATGGCGCCCGAAACTGCTTCAAATGGCTGACGACCGGATCGTGGTCGACGTAGTTGCGCGATAAGTAACGCTCCAGCCATTCGCTAGGCCAATCGCAGAGCAGCACATGGTCCTTCGTCTGGCTGCTTGGTGTACCGGGCTGCGGCACCGTTGCGGCTATCAGGGCCGTCAATCCGAAATTCGAGGTGACACTAAGTAGCTGCTCGCACACCGCAGCCGACGTGTCGGCACGCTGCACCCGGTCAATATATTCAAGTGTCCGGTCAAAATAACCCATCGCAACATCTACCCCATGTTGCCTACCGCTCTTGAGACCGATGCTACGTGCCTGCCCCGCACTTAGCCATCAACCCCGGATTGCAAAGCCACATCCTTAGCTTTTCTAACGCCAGCGACCGCCAACCCCGGGCCGACTCTGTGCGGCTATTTGCAACCTCGCCAAAGCATAACCCGAAATTTGCCCTTTGAAATCAAAAACAATTGTGCCTGCGCCGTTTTCGTATCACAAGCCAACGGCCTAGACGGGCGGAGTTTTTTGTGACATCACGCTGGATAACCATCGCCTTGCTGTCGATGCTGATCGGAGTGCAGCCGTTTGCCGGCGCTGTGCGGGCAGCGGAACCGCAGGTGCCGGTGCTTTGGGATGCCAAGGAGCGGCTGCCGAAGCCGGACCTTGCGGCGCTGCCGAGGCTCAGGTTCCTCACCACAACCGATTTCCCGCCCTTCAATTTTCTCGACGGCACGGGCCGACTGTCCGGCTTCCACATCGACCTGGCGCGGGCGATTTGCGCCGAACTCGACATCGCCGACAAATGCCAGATCCAGGCGCTGCCCTGGGCCGAACTCGACGACGCGTTGCAGAAGGGCGAAGGCGAGGCGATCATCGCCGGCATCGCCGCAACGCCGGAGACGCGGGCGAAGTACAGCTTTTCGCGCTCCTATCTACAGTTTCCGGCGCGCTTCATCATGCCGAAGACCAAGGCCTTCGCCGAGCCGATCCTCGACAAATTGCGCTCGAAGCGGGTCGGCGTGCTGGCCGGCTCGGCGCATGAAAAGATGCTGCGCGATTATTTCGGCACCGTGCAGATCATCCGCTTTCAACGGCCGGAAGACCTCTACAGCGACTTGAAGAGCGCCAAGATCGATGCCGCCTTCGGCGACGGCATGCGCTTTTCCTTCTGGCTGGGCGGCACGGACGCCGCCGGTTGCTGCCGCTTCGCCGGTGGACCCTACCTGGCGCCGGAATATCTGGGGTCCGGCATGACCATTGCCACCCGGGCCAGCGACCCAGCGCTGGCCGCAGCCATGGACTACGCGCTGCAGGAGATATCGGTGAAAGGCACCTTCGCCGAATTCTACCTGCGCTATTTCCCGGTCAGTTTCTTCTGATCCGGTTCCCGGTCAGCTTTTTCTGATCCGGTCCCGGTCAGCTTCCTTTAGGGGCTGGATCAGGTCAGCGTGCGCAGGCGGGCCTTCGCCCCGCGCGCGATGGCTGCGGCGGTCAGCGTGTCGAGATCGAGCTCACGCCGGATCAACTGCAGCACCCGCAATTCCTCCATGCGCATTTCTAGATCGACGGCGGCAACCTCGAAGGCCGCGGCATAGGCGGTGTCGTGCAGCCGTTCGGGCAAAGTCTCGGCGACACGCTCGAGCACGCCTTCCAACCCATCCTTTTCATGCAGCATCTTCTGGCAGTCCTGCGCAATGGCGATCAGCCTGTCCTGCTTGAAATCCTCGAACACCGGCCAGCTGCGGACGACGTCGCCGATGCGCGCCAGTTCGATATCGGTCATGTCGCGATCGGAAGCCGAGGTGATGACCATCAGGTAGATCAGGGCTTCATGGGTGGACGGCAACGGCATTCAAAACTCCTTGATAGTGAGGGTCGAAGGTAGGGACGCCACGGCGCCGTCGCAACGAAAACGCCTGATATCGTTGACGCTCCGCCCTGTCGCGCCTAGAGACCCGGTTGAAAAATCTTACCAGCCGCGAAAGCCGGCCATGACTGGAACTTTGACATGACGGGATCAAACATCGCCGATCTCAACCCCGAAATGCTTGCGGCAGCCGCCGAAAGCAAGGCCTGGCCGTTCGAGGAAGCCAAAAAGATCATCGAGCGCTACAAGGGCGGCGACTTCCCGGAGATCGTCCTGTTCGAGACCGGCTACGGCCCGTCGGGCCTGCCGCATATCGGCACGTTCGGCGAGGTCGCGCGCACCTCGATGGTGCGCCATGCCTTTCACGTGCTGACCGGGAACAAGGTCAAGACCAAGCTGCTCTGCTTCTCCGACGATATGGACGGCATGCGCAAAATCCCCGACAATGTGCCGGATCGCGCAGCGCTCGAGCCCTATCTGCATATGCCCCTGTCGGCGGTGCCCAATCCGTTCGGCGGCGACTATCCGAGCTTTGGCGACCACAACAACGCGATGCTGTGCCGCTTCCTCGACACGTTCGGCTTCGACTACGAATTCGCCAGCGCCACGCAGTACTACAAGGCCGGCCGCTTCGATGCGATGCTGGTGCGCGCCGCCGAGCGCTATGAGCAGATCATGGCGGTGATGCTGCCGACGCTGGGGCCGGAGCGGCAGGCAACCTACAGCCCGTTCCTGCCGATCTCGCCGAAGAGCGGGCGCGTGCTCTACGTGCCGATGAAGCATGTCGACGCCAAGGCCGGCAACATCACCTTCGACGATGAGGGCACCGAGACCACGCTTTCGGTGACCGGCGGGAAGGTCAAGCTGCAGTGGAAGCCGGATTTCGGCATGCGCTGGGCAGCGCTCGGCGTCGATTTCGAAATGTTCGGCAAGGACCACCAGACGAACGCGGTGATCTACGACCGCATCTGCAACATTCTCGGCGGGCGCGCGCCCGAGCATTTCGTCTACGAACTGTTCCTGGACGAGAACGGCCAGAAGATCTCGAAGTCGAAGGGCAACGGGCTGACCATCGACGAATGGCTGCGCTACGCGCCGACCGAAAGCCTCGGCCTCTATATGTATCAGCGGCCAAGGCAGGCGAAAAAGCTCTATTTCGACGTCATCCCACGCGCCGTCGACGAGTACTACACCTTCCTCAACGCCTATCCGCGCCAGGACTGGAAGGAGCGGCTGGGCAATCCGGTCTGGCACATGCATGACGGCAAGCCGCCTTCCATCGACATGCCGGTGCCGTTCTCGCTGCTGCTCAACCTGGTCAGCGCCTCCAACGCGCAAAACAAGGATGTGCTGTGGGGCTTCATCTCGCGCCATGCATCTGGCGTGACGCCGGCGACGCATCCCGAACTCGACCAGCTGGTCGGTTTCGCCATCCGCTACTTCGACGATTTCGTGAAGCCGACGAAGACCTTCCGGCCGGCCGACGATGTCGAACGCGTCGCGCTGGAAGCGCTTGGCAACGCGCTTGCTGGCCTGCCGGCCGGCGCCGACGGCGAAGCGATCCAGAACGCTTCGCTCAACGTGGCGCGCAAGATCGAACGCTATCAGGACCATTCGAAGAAGAGCCCGGACGGCGGCCCTGGTGTCTCGGGCGCTTTCTTCCAGATGATCTACCAGGTGCTGATCGGCCAGGAACGCGGACCGCGCTTCGGTTCGTTCGCAGCCCTCTACGGCATCGCCGAAACCCGCGCGCTCATTGAGCGGGCGCTGGCTGGTCAGCTGGCGGCGTAATTTCCGTCCCGGCCAGCGGCGTGTCTATCGCCGGGGCATCGAGGATCGGTTGCGACGCCGTCGGTGCCACAACAGGCGTTGGCGCCGGTGGCAGGCCGCCAAGATCGGTCGCGGCGCCGAAGACGCCCTTCTTGGCGGCGCGCGCCTTGTCGCCCGCTTCGACATAGGGGCCGGCTGCCGTGGCGCGCGCCCAGCCGTTTTCGACCAGCCACTGGCCGACATCCAGCTTGCCGATGCGGCATTCGGCGGCGATCAGCGCACGGTCGGCCTCCGGCGGCACCTTGCAGGCAACGGCCCGGCCGCGCAGGAAAGACCGGAACGCGGTGCGCGCCCTGATACCGCAAGCCCAGGACTTGCCGCCCTCGGTGCAGGTCTCGTCTTGCCTGACGATGTCGATGCCGGAGACCGTCACGGAATAACCATTGGCTTCGATCAGGCCGGCGGCGGCCGCGACCGGCTGGAACAGTTTTGTTCCTCCCCAGTCGTCGACCGCTCTGCGCCCACGCGGCTTGGGCGGCCCGGCCAGCGCCAGGTCGCTCAGCGGCGCGCGTGGCTCAACCCGTTCAAGTTCTTCTACCGGCAGCGGCGGCGGAGCGATGGCCTCGGGATCGATCGCCCTCGAATGCACCTGAGGCGAGTGCATCGGAGGCTTGACGGGCCGGACCTCGGGGATCGCCGACGTCGCCGGCTCCTCGGGCACGGCCTCGGTGTCCGGGTCGATCTGGTCGACGGTGATGGCGGTGCTTTCGCGATGCAGCGCGCGACCGCCGGCGACGACAATGGCGACCATCACCGGGATCGCCAGGAGGGCTATGAGGATTTGAAGCAGACGCACCGCGAGACCTACTGGCTTGCCCAGACGATCCGCGCCACCCATTCGACATCGCGCATCGCGATGTCGCGGTCCGGGTGGTCGGGGTTGAGCGAAATCAGCACGATCGATTTCGTCGTCTGGCGGTCGAGCACCTTGGCCATGACTTCGCCGGCATTGGTCTTGACGACGACGCGGTCGCCCTTGCGGGTAGCGGCGCCCGGCTCGACGATCAGCACATCGCCATTGCGGTACAGCGGCAGCATGGAATCGCCCTGCACCTTCAACGCATAAGAGGTTTCGGTCGCCCGTGCCGGAAGCTCGACAAGGTCCCAGCCCTGGCCTGAGGGATAGCCGGCATCATCGAAGAAGCCGCCGGCGCCGGCCTGGGCAAAGCCGAGCAGCGGCACCGCCGAACGCTGCGCGGCTACCGAGCCCGAAGCGGCCTTGGCACGGCCTTCGACCAGCCCGGTGAATTCGTCGAGCGAGGCGCCGGTCGCCTCGATGATCTTCGCCAGCGATTCGGTCGACGGCCAGCGCGGCCGTCCATCCGAGGACAGCCGCTTCGATTTGTTGAAAGCGGTGGAGTCCAGACCGGCTCGCCGGGCCAGGCCGGAGGCCGACAACGAATAGCGCTCAGCGAGAGCGTCGATGGCTGCCCAAACTCGGTCATGCGAGAGCAATTCGCTCTCCTCAAAACAGGAAAAAATACCTTTTCCTTCTAACGCGCGGTCATCCGATTGTCCACCGGCGCGCGGCCCGATCCCCTAAAAAGCTGTGTGCGGCGAAGTCGTCATGGATGCCTCAAACTGCCTTGGCAAGGCTGCGCAATCCCTGGTCGGAGCTCATGAAACCCCGCTCGGCCTAGGTCGGCGGTCGCGGTTGAACGGAGCGGGCAAGCGTACTGTTGGACGCGCCAAGGACGCTGTAGCATTTTGATTTGGCGCATGACCCCGAAAATCGATTCCGATTTTCGGGGTCATGCGCGAGGTCGGCGAGCATCATGTAGCGGGCGTTGTTGAGATGGAGGTTGAAGTCGATCTCGGTCGGCAGGCAGCGAAAAGCCAGTCGGCTTTCGCTACCGACCGCATAAGGCCACGGCGCCTTGCCGTGGCCATCATGCGCGCAAGGCGCCCCCAGACGTACATGGGGCGCTAGCTCAAGCGGCCTTCTTCACCTCGCCTTTCGCATAGGGATCGAAGCGCTGGTAGAAGGTCTCGCCCTTCTCGGCCAGGTCGAGCAGCAGCTTTGGCGCCTTGAACTCGGCGCCGTATTTCTTCTGCAGGCCTTTGGCTATTCTGACGAACTCCCTGGCGCCGATGCCGTCAATATAGGACAGCGCGCCGCCGGTGAATGGCGCGAAACCAAAGGCGAGGATCGACCCGAGATCGGCCTCGCGCGGATCGGTGACGATGCCTTCCTCCATCACCCGGGCCGCTTCCAGCGCAATGGTGACCAGCAGGCGCTGCTGCAGTTCCTCATAATCGACCTTCTCGGCCTCCAGCTGCGGATAGAGATCCTTCAGGCCCGGCCACAGCTTCTTCCTGGCGGGCTTGGCGGGATAGTCGTAAAAACCCTTGCCGTTTTTGCGGCCGAAGCGGCCATGGGTGTCGACCAGCGTGTTGATCAACGCCATCTGCCTGGGGTCGACGGCCTTGTCGCCGAGGTCCCTGATGGTCTGCTTCATGATCTTCTGGGCAAGGTCGATCGCCGTCTCGTCGGTCAGGGCCAGGGGGCCGACCGGCATGCCGGCGGCCTTGGCGGCGTTCTCGATCATCGGCGCCGGAACGCCTTCGATCAGCATCTTGTAGGCTTCCGACATGTAGCGCAGCACGCAGCGGTTGACGTAGAAGCCGCGCGTGTCGTTGACGACGATCGGCGTCTTCTTGATGGCGCGCACGAAATCGATCGCGGTGGCCAGCGCCTTGTCGCCGGTCTTCTTGCCCAAAATGATCTCGACCAGCATCATCTTGTCGACCGGCGAGAAGAAGTGGATGCCGACGAAATTCTTCGGCCGCGCCGAATTCTTGGCCAGTGCGGTGATCGGGATGGTCGAGGTGTTGGAGGCGAAGATCGCCGACGATTTCAGCACGGCTTCGGCCTGCTCGGTGGCAGCCTTCTTGACGGCCGAATCCTCGAACACCGCCTCGACCACCAGATCGCAGCCGGCGAGATCGGCATAGTCGGCCGACGGCGTGATCAGCGACAGAAGTCTGTCCTTCTCCTCGGGCTTGACGCGGCCCTTCTTGACCTGATCGGAGATCAGGCTGTCGGAATGCGTCTTGCCCTTTTCGGCCGACGCCATGTCGCGGTCGAGCAGGACGACCGGGATGCCAGCCTTGGCGGTGACAAAGGCGATGCCGGCGCCCATGAAGCCGGCGCCGAGAATACCGATCTTCTTGAACTTGGTCTCCGGCACGCCGGCCGGGCGGCGGGCGCCCTTGTTGAGCTCCTGCAGCGAGACGAACAGCGAGCGGATCATCGCTGCTGCTTCCTTCGACTGCATGATTTCGGTGAAATAGCGCTGTTCGATCCGCAGACCGGTGTCGAACGGCACCAGCAGGCCTTCATAGACGCATTTCAGGATCGCCGCGGCGGCCGGATAATTGCCGTAGGTCTCGCGGCGCAGGATGGCGATGGCCGGCGGCCACAGATTGAAGCCGGCCGGCGTATAGATTTGGCCGCCAGGCAGCTTGAAGCCCTTCTCGTCCCAGGGCTGGACGGCTTTCAGGCCGTTCCTGATCATCGCCTTGGCGGTCTCGATCAGCTTGCCGGGTTCGGCGATCTCGTGGATCAGCCCCATCGCCTTGGCTTTCTGCGGCGACAGCGTCTGGCCGGTGGTCAGCATCTGCAACGCCTGCTGCTGGTCGGTCAGGCGCGGCACGCGTTGGGTGCCACCGGCGCCGGGGAAGATGCCGACCTTGACTTCCGGCAAGGCCATCTTGACCTTTTCGGAGTCAGCGGCAACGCGGCCATGACAGGCCAGCGACAGCTCGAACGCGCCACCCATGCAGGTGCCGTTGATCGCCGAGACCCAAGGCTTGCCCGACGTTTCGAGCTTGCGCCACAAGCCACCCATGCGGCCGGCATTGTCGAACAAAAGCTGTGCCGCCTTCTCCGGGTCCTTGGTCTTCTCCTTGGCAAATACGGCCAGCATCTTCTGCAGCATGGTCAGGTCGGCGCCGCCGGAGAAGCTGTCCTTTCCCGAGGTGATCACCGCGCCCTTGATGGCGGCGTCGGCCACCACATGGTCGATGATCTTCTCGAGCTCGTTCATCACCTCTTCGGTGAAGACGTTCATCGAGCGGTCCGGCATGTTCCAGGTGACCAGCGCGATGCCGTCTGCGTCGGTGTCGACCGTGAAGTTTGTATAAGTCATGTCTCTCTCCTTCCGGCCGAAAATCAGACGCGTTCGATAATCGTTGCGGTGCCCATGCCGGCGCCGATGCAGAGCGTCACCAGAGCGGTGTTCAAATCGCGGCGCTCGAGCTCGTCCAGCACCGTGCCCAGGATCATCGCGCCGGTGGCGCCGAGCGGATGGCCCATGGCGATGGCGCCGCCATTGACGTTGATCTTGTCGTGCGGGATTTCGAATGCCTGCATGTAGCGCAGCACCACTGAGGCGAAGGCCTCGTTGAGCTCGAACAGGTCGATATCCGACAGCTTCATCTTGGCGCGCTTCAGAAGCTTCTCGGTGACGTCGACCGGACCGGTAAGCATCAGCACCGGCTCGGAGCCGATGTTGGCAAAGGCGCGGATGCGGGCGCGTGGCTTCAGGCCCATCGTCTTGCCGGCCTTCTTCGAGCCGAGCAGTACGGCGGCCGCACCATCGACGATGCCGGACGAGTTGCCGGCATGGTGGACGTGGTTGACCTCTTCGACTTCCGGATGCTTCTGCACGGCGACCGCGTCGAAGCCGCCCATTTCGCCAGGCATGACGAAGGACGGGTTGAGCGAGGCCAGCGACTGCATGTCGGTCGACGGCCGCATATGCTCGTCATGATCGAGGATGGTGAGGCCGTTCTGGTCCTTGATCGGTATGACGGAGTTCTTGAAACGGCCATCGGCCCAGGCCTTGCCCGCACGCTTCTGGCTCTCGACCGCATAGGCATCGACGTCGTCGCGCGAAAAACCGTATTTGGTGGCGATCAGGTCGGCCGAAATGCCTTGCGGCACGAACCAGCCGGGCAGGCCGACGGACGGGTCCATGAACCACGCGCCGCCCGAGGCGCCCATGCCGACGCGCGACATCGATTCCACGCCGCCTGCAATGACGATCTCGTCGGCGCCTTGAGCGATCTTGGCGGCGCCGAAATTGATGGCGTCGAGGCCTGAGGCGCAGAAGCGCGAGATCTGCATGCCCGGCGCCTTGTTATCGTAGCCGGCCTCGAAGGCGGCGGCACGCGGAATGACGGAGCCGGCTTCGCCGACCGGATCGACGCAGCCGAAGATGATGTCGTCGACGTTTGCAGTGTCGAGGCCGTTGCGGTCGCGCAACGCTTCAAGCGTCCTGGCCGCAAGCCGCACCGCCGGCACCTCGTGCAGCGAGCCATCCTTCTTGCCCTTGCCGCGCGGTGTGCGCACGGCGTCATAGACATAAGCTTCAGCCATTTGCTTGCTCCTTGCTTTGCCGACGTCGCTCTCAGAGAGAGCGGCCGATCAGCAATTTCATGATCTCGTTGGTGCCGCCGTAGATGCGCTGGACGCGGGCGTCGCGGAACATGCGGGCGATCGGATATTCATTCATGTAGCCATAGCCGCCATGCAATTGAAGGCATTCGTCGACGACTTTTCCCTGCAGGTCCGAGAGCCAGTATTTCGCCATCGACGCCGTCACCGGATCCAGCCCGCCATTGATGTGGCGGGTGACGCAATCATTGTAGAAGACGCGGCCGATGGTGGCCTCGGTCTTCAGTTCGGCGAGCTTGAACTGGGTGTTCTGGAACTCGATGATCGCTTTGCCGAAGGCCTTGCGGTCCTTGACGTAGTCGATGGTCAGAGCAAGCGCGCGCTCGATCATGGCGATCGCGCCGGTGCCGATCTGCAGGCGCTCCTGCGGCAATTGCTGCATCAGCTGGATGAAGCCCTGTCCCTCTTCGTGGCCAAGCAGGTTCGAGGTCGGCACGCGCAGATCATTGAAGAACAGCTCCGACGTGTCGTTGGCCTTCAGGCCGATCTTGTCGAGGTTGCGGCCGCGTTCGAAGCCTTCGGCCTCGTCGGCCTCGACGACGATCAGCGAGGTGCCCTTGGCGCCTTTGGCCGGATCGGTCTTGGTGACGACGATGATGAAATTGGCCAGTTGGCCATTGGTGATGAAGGTTTTCGAGCCGTTGATCTTGTACTGGTTGCCGTCCTTCTCGGCGCGCGTCTTGACGCCTTGCAGGTCGGAGCCGGCGCCCGGCTCGGTCATGGCGATGGCGCCGATCAGTTCGCCGGTTGCCAGCTTCGGCAGCCATTTCTTCTTCTGCTCCTCGGAGCCGTAATGAAGGATGTAAGGGGCAACGATCGCATTGTGCAGGCCGATGCCGAAACCGTCGACGCCGACATGGCCGATCGCCTCGATGATGGCGCTCTCATGCGCGAAGGTGCCGCCGGAGCCGCCATATTCCTCCGGCATCGAGGCGCAGAGCAGGCCGGCGGAACCTGCCTTGCGCCAGCTCTCGCGGTCGACCATCTCGTTCTTCTCGAACTCGTCGTAGCGCGGCGCGATCTCTTCCGACATGAAGCGATGCGCCATGTCGTAGAGCATGCCGACTTCGTCCGCCGCCCAGGCGGGCTTCGGCAAGGAGAGCACTTCGGCTGGATTTGTCATGCCGTTTCTCCCGCGCCAACGTCCCCCTCCCCCTCGAGGGGAGGGTGGCCGCGAAGCGGTCGGGTGGGGTCGCCGATGACGTGCTCGACCTTATCTTCGGAATTGACGCGGGTTTGGGGCATTGCGATCATCTCCTACCAAAGCGCCAACCAGCCGGCGCACTGCACGCAAGGACCCCTCCCGGCCCTTCGGGCCACCCTCCCCTCAAGGGGGAGGGGGACGCCAGCCATTTCTAGAACGCTTCCGCAGGCAGCGCCATTAGCGTGTCCGCACCACTGGAAATGCGGGCGAGATGTGCCGATGTCTCGGGCATGATCCGCTCCATGAAGAAGCGCGCCGTCACCACCTTGTTGTCGTAGAAAGCCCCATTTTCGTGGACAGATTGGGAGCCATTGGCGCCGGTCTTGCCGAGCGCGGCCTTGGCCATCTGCGCCCACATGTAGCCGAGCGCCACAAGGCCAAAGAGATGCATGTAGTCGGTGGATGCGGCGCCGGCATTGTCGGGCTTGGCCATGCCGTTCTGCACCAGCCACATCGTCGCCGCCTGCAGATCGTTGAGGCCCTTCTTCAACGCCTTGGTGAACGGCGCCAGCTTCTCGTCGGCACGGTTCTCCTCGCAGAACTCGCCGACGTCCTTGAAGAAAGCCTGCACTGCGCGGCCGCCATTCAGGCCAAGCTTGCGGCCGACGAGGTCGAGCGCCTGGATGCCGTTGGCGCCTTCATAGATCATGGCAATGCGGGCATCGCGCACGAACTGGCTCATGCCGTGTTCTTCGATGTAGCCGTGGCCGCCGAACACCTGCTGCGCCATGACGGCATGGTCGAAGCCCTTGTCGGTGAGCACGCCCTTGATCACCGGCGTCAGCAGGCCCGTATAGTCGTCGGCCGCCTGGCGATCCTTGTCGTCGGCGGAGCGGTGGGCGATGTCGGACTTGATCGCCGTCCACAGCGCCAGCGCGCGGCCGGCCTCGTTGAAGGCCTTCATGGTCATCAGCGAGCGGCGGATGTCGGGATGCACGATGATCGGATCGGCTTGTCTGTCCGGCGCCTTGGCGCCAGACAGCGAGCGGCCCTGCAGCCGGTCCTTGGCGTAGGAGACCGCGTTCTGGTAGGCGATCTCGGACAGCGACAGGCCCTGCAGGCCGACGCCGAGCCGGGCTTCGTTCATCATCGTGAACATCGCCTTCAGGCCGCCATTGGCCTCGCCGAGCAGCGTGCCTTCGGCCTCGTCATAATTCATGACGCAAGTCGAATTGCCGTGGATGCCCATCTTCTCCTCGATCGACCCGCAGGAGAGCGTGTTCTTCTCGCCCGGATTGCCCGAGGCATCGAGCTTCAGCTTTGGCACGATGAACAGCGAGATGCCCTTCACGCCTGCCGGCGCGCCTTCGATGCGGGCCAACACGAGATGAACGATGTTTTCCGACATGTCGTGCTCGCCGGCCGAGATGAAGATCTTCTGGCCGGATACCTTGTAGGTGCCGTTGCCGTTCGGCACCGCCTTGGTGCGCAGCAGGCCGAGATCGGTGCCGCAATGCGGCTCGGTCAGGTTCATGGTACCGGTCCAGGACCCCTCGACCAGCTTCGGCAGCCATGTCGCCTTCTGCTCGTCGGTGCCGTGTGTGATGATCGCCGCGATCGCGCCTTGCGTCAGGCCGGGATACATCATCAGCGCCATGTTGGCCGAAACCATGTATTCGGCAACCGCGGTGTGCACGGCATAGGGCAGCCCCTGGCCGCCGAACTCGATGGGCGCCGCCAGTCCCATCCAGCCGCCTTCGCGATACTGGTCGTAGGCTTCCTTGAAGCCCTTCGGCGTCGTCACCGAGCCGTCCTCATGGCGCACGCAGCCTTCCATGTCACCGACGCGGTTCAGAGGATGCATAACGTTTTCGGCGAGCTTGGCGCCTTCGGCGAGGATCGCCTCGACAACGTCGGGCGTCGCGTCGGCAAATCCGGGAAGGTTGGAGTAGCGCTGATAACCCAGCACCTCGTTGAGCACGAACAGCGTGTCCTGGACCGGCGCCCTGTAGATCGGCATGTGTTTCCTCCACCATGCGGGTCTTGGCCGCGAGATCGAGCCCCGAAACATGAGGTTGGGGCGGCATGCGGGCCAATGTTGAAAGCGGGATAGCAAAAATTGACGTTTGCGTAAACGTCAATTTTGTCGCCGGGACAAAATTTACCTATGCCAGCCTATCGGCACGAGCGGTGCATGGCTTTGTGCAAAGCGAGGGGGGTCAAACAAAAAGAGCCGCGCGGGCGGCCGCGCGGCTCTTAAGTTCAAAGCTTTCGCCGGGAGCTGCGGAGCAAAATCAGCTGGCGGCGCTGGCCGGGGCCGAACGCTCGGACAGCATCTGGCGCACGGCCGACATCGAGCCGCTCAGCTCGTTGATGGCGTCGTCGATCAGCGCGCGCTGCTTCTGCAGGCGGGCTAGCTGCTTCTCCGACTTGTCGAGAGCCAGCCGCAATTGCTTGGTGTTGGATCCCGTGGGATCGTAGAGATCCATCATCTGCTTGACGTCGCGCAGCGAGAACCCGACCTTGCGGCCGAGCAGGATCAGCTTCAGCCGCGCCTTGTCGCGGCGCGTGTAGAGGCGCGTCGCCCCATCGCGCTTTGGATTGAGCAGGCCCTTGTCTTCATAGAAACGCAGCGTGCGCAGCGTCACGCCGTATTTCTTGGCCATCTCGCCGATGCGCACGAGCTCCTCACTGGCTTCGGCAGACATATTGTTGGTGTTGGCCGCGGCTTCGCCGGGCGAAACAAGTTTCATAGTCACTGGCTTTCCCCTGTCGTGGCATCGCGGTCTCGGACCTTGCAACGCCTGAGTGGAAGCGGGGGCATGCTTCCAGTCGTGGTTTCAACTAATTCATCGCAAAAGGCACGAACGGCGCCCCTCTTACGTTTACGTCAATTCTATAACGATAGCCGTCGCATGACGCAAGGGCGTTCTGGGATTGCGAAACCTTATGCCGCACCCCCGGCGCCGGGTCCGAACGGGCACCGCCTGTATTTCAGCAATGCCGTAACTTCTTAAGCTTGGTTAACACCTTGTTTACCACGATGGGTGAAATGTGCGGATGTCGGTCACCCGTGTTTATCCTGTAGCGAATTTTTCACGGTTTTTCGGAGAGCGGGCCTGGCCCGGGAAGCTCGTCTTCCGCCGCAGCAGTGCCGCGCGGCCGCCTTCGTTCCCGACAAGGACTTGGGAAACTGGCAGCAAGCCGGCCATTCTGAAAAACGGACGCATCGATGAACAGCAAGCGGTCCTATCTCGATACACTCAACGCCGGCAGGCCGCGCAGGCCGAACACCACGCTTGACGAATTGAACCGCTCGCTGGAAACGCTGGAGCAGCGGCTGGAGCGCAAGCGCGAGGACGCCGCCGAGCGCTTCGATCCGCGCCGGCCCGCTCCGGAGCCGCGCTACGCAAGTGCCCAGCCCTACGCCCCGCCGCCGCGCTGGTACGAGGACCCGCAGCCCGCGCCGCGGCCGAAAAGCCCTGTGACGGCCGGCTTCGACCAGAACTATCAGGCGATCGCGCGCGACATCGACCGCGTGCGCGGCCAGGAAGACAGCGTCGCCGTGGTCGGCAAGATCGCCGGCGAATTGCGTGGCCTGCGCGAGGAACTGCGCCATCAGATGACGGCCGGCCTGCAGCGCGAATTCGCCGCGTTGCGCAAGGACATCGAACGGGCCTTCCAGGCGAGCAACCAATCGGGTGGTCAGGCAGGCGGCTTGCCCGGCAAGGGCAGCGCCGAACTCGGCGTCGAATTCGAGCGGCTGTCCGGCGCCATCCAGACGCTGGCCGAGAAGAGCGACGACCGAAGCGTCAACATGCTGCGGCTCGAGCTCGAGCAGGTAAAGACGGCGCTCGACACATTGGCGCGCGAGGAAAGCGTGCTGAAGGTCGACCGCCGCTGGGACGATTTCGACCGCCGCTGGAGCGCGTTCGAGGACCGTGTCGACGCCGACCAGCGCAACCGCGCCGACGGCCCCGGATTTTCGGCCCTGACCGACCGGCTCGAACAGATCAGCAATGCGGTCCACAATCTGCCGGAATCGCTGTCGCTGCGCTCGATGGAAGAAAAGGTGCGCACGCTTGCCGGCGCCGTCGATCATTTCGTCAGCCAGCAGAGCAACCGCGGCGGCGACACGCTTGGCCTGATCGACGAACGGCTCGATGAGATTTCGCGCGCCATCGTCGCCTCCACCGTCGCCGCACAGGCCAATTCCTTCGACCCCGAACCGTTCGAGCGCATCGAGAAGCGGATCGCCTCGCTGGCGCAGCAGATCGAGGAAGTCGTGCAGGTTCGTCCGAGCGGCGAGGTTCTCGACCGTCTCAGCACGCTGTCGAACAGGGTCGACGAGCTTGCCGGCCGCGCCAATCTGCCGGAACAGGCGATGGAGCGCCTCGGCAAGCAGATCGCGATGATCGCCGACAAGATCGACCGCGCCCCGGCGATGCCCGACGCCGACTATATCTTCCAGGGTCTGGAACAGCGCTTCGACGTGCTGTCGGGCATGATGGAACGCCGGCAGGGCGACGCCATCGAACAGGGCAACATGCTGTTTCGCGATCTCGAGCGGCGGCTGGACGAGGTTGCCGACCGGCTGGACCAGCGCCAGCCGCAGGCTGACAGCGCCGGCATCATGGACGCCATCGACGCACGCTTCACCGCGCTCGCCCAACGCATGGAGACGCGCATTCCCGATCCTGCCAACGAGGCGGCGATCCGTGGCCTGGAAAGCCGGCTCGAAGACATTTCAAGCAGGCTGGAATCGTCGGCCGCGCAGGTCGCCGGCATCGATCCGGCACTGATCCGCAGCCTCGAGGCGCAGGTCTCCGGCCTATCGGCGCATCTGTCGAAGCCCGGCACGCCGCTGCCGGAATTCGAGGACATCAGCCCGCGCCTCAACGAAATCGAGAAGTCGCTGGCCGGAACCCGCGAATCCATCATGGGCGCGGCACGGGAAGCGGCCGAGAGCGCCGTGCGCTCGCTAGCAGATTCCAACGCCAACACCGCGGCCGTTACCGGCCTTGCTCAGGATCTGAAGACGCTGGAAGCGCTGACGCGCCGTTCGGACGAGCGCAATTCACGGACATTCGAGGCTATCCACGACACGTTGCTCAAGATCGTCGATCGTCTGGGCTCGCTGGAGACCAGCGAACCGGCCGAGGCGGTGAGCGAGCTTCTGGATGCCCAGGCCGAGCCGGCGCGGCGGGCCCGCGCTGCACGCGCCTCCAAGATTTCGGTGCAGGACGCGCCATCGATGGATATCGACCAGCCGCTGCCGCTGACCGGAGACATGGCCGATCTCGACGGCCGCGCCGCCGCCATCATGCGCAGCGAGCCGGATATGCGCGCCGACCCGGGTACGCGTAGCGACCCGGTCATGGGCAGCGAACCCGTGCGGCGCTCGCCAGCCGAGGCTGCCGCGGCCGCTGCCCAGGCAGCGCTCGGTTCCGACAGGATTGCCGAGAAAGGCGAAGCCACGGCCAAGAAGTCGCTGTTCGGTGGATTTGCGCGCGCCTTCAGGGGCAAGAAGCCGGCTGACATGCCGCCGCTTGCCGGCTCGGGGCCCAATGTCGACATGCCGAGCGTCGATCTCGACGAGCCGCTCGATCCGAAGCTCGCCAACCGACCGTTGGAGCCGGGCTCCGGCGCGCCCGACCTCAACGCCATCATGAAGCGCGTGCGCGACGAGCGCGGCCCGCCGGTGCGCCAAAACTCCGGCGATGCGTCGAAATCCGACTTCATTGCCGCGGCCAGGCGCGCGGCGCAGGCCGCGGCCGCCGAGGCCGACGCGCTGAAACGCCAGTCCACCATGAAGGGCCCGGTCAAGGCGCTTCGTATCGGCGACCTGCTCAAGGCGCGGCGCAAGCCGATCCTGATGGGAGCGGTCGCGATCATGCTGGCGCTTGCCGGCCTCCAGTTGGGCAAGGCCTTCTTCGCCGACCCGGTCGAGGTCGCAAGCAACGATACAGCGCCGATCGTCGCCTCGCAGCCGGTCGAGACTGCCTCGGTCAACGCTGCCAGCCAACCCAAGGCAGAACAGCAGGTGGCCGTTCAGGACGTGCCGGCCCGGATCGTCAGGCAGGCGGAGCCCACGGAACCGGCAGCTGGCAATGATGCGCCAATGAATGCGGCCTCGGTCGCTGGGCCCGAAGTGCCGGCGGTGGAGCCCGCGCCAGCGCCGATGGCTTTGGCCGATCCGGCCCCCACGCCAAATGCAATGCTGCCGACCACCGCCACTGCGGAACCGGCGGCTGCCGACGCGCAGCCTGCGGCCGCCGTCATGGCGCCCTCGGATACGACGGCCTCGGATACTACCGGCGCCGTTCCGCCGGCTGATGCTGCGGTAGCACCTGTCGTGGCCAAGATAGACGTTCCGGCCGATGCAGGCCCGCAAGCCTTGCGCGACGCGGCTGCCGGCGGTGACGCCAAGGCGCTGTTCGAGCTCGGTTCGCGCTATGCTGAATCGCGCGGCGTCAAGGAAGACATGGCGGCAGCGGCCAAATGGTACGAAAAGTCGGCCGAGCTCGGCTTCGCACCGGCGGAATACCGCATCGGCAATTTCTACGAGAAGGGCATCGGCGTCACGCGCGACGTCAAGAAGGCAAAGACCTTCTACCAGCTCGCCGCCGCGCAGGGTAATGCCAGCGCCATGCACAACCTGGCCGTTCTGTTTGCCATGGCCGCCGACGGCGTGACCGACAATGAATCGGCCGCGCACTGGTTTCAGGCGGCGGCCGATGTCGGCGTCAAGGACAGCCAGTTCAATCTCGGCATCCTGGCGGCAAAGGGCGTCGGCATGAAGCAGAGCCTGGAGGAATCCTACAAATGGTTCGCGCTCGTCGCCAAGACCGGCGACAAGGATGCGGCTGCCAAGCGCGACGAAGTCGCCACTGCGCTGCGCCCCGAACAGCTGGAGCGGGCCCGCGCCGCCACGGAACTGTGGAAGCCGAAGCCGCTCGACCCGGCGTCCAACTCGGCCGATATTCCTGAATCCTGGCAGGAAGGCACGCCGCAGACCACCGCCAGCGTCGACATGAAGAAGGCGGTCAAGAACATCCAGCTCATCCTCAACAAGAACGGCTACGATGCCGGCGGCGCCGATGGCGTGATGGGCGGCAAGACCAAGACCGCAATCATGGCTTTCCAGACTGACAACAAGATGCAGGCGACCGGCGAAATCGACGAAAAGCTGGTGAAGGCGCTGCTGGCGCACAAATAACGGCAGATGCGTCGCTAACGCGACGCCCTTGCCATACATTTGCCTGTTAACTGCTTGAGATGTTTTTTGTTTCGGTAGGGCGGCGGGGTTTGATCCCACTGCCCCGGCGGTGCAAGAAAGAATTGGCTTTTCGGTGCGACAATGCCCTGGAATGGCTGCAATCGCCGACAGGCAAACTGATCGAGACTGACGGGTGGGCATCTATCTCCCGATCGCGGAAATTTCCGTCAACGTCTTCGTGCTGCTGGCAATGGGCGCGGCGGTGGGTTTCCTGTCGGGCATGTTCGGGGTCGGTGGCGGCTTTCTGATCACGCCGCTCTTGATCTTCTACAACATCCCGCCGGCAATCGCCGTTGCTACCGGCGCCAACCAGGTTATCGCCTCCTCCTTCTCCGGCGCGCTGTCGCACATGAAGCGCGGCACGCTCGACTTCAAGCTCGGCGGGGTGCTGCTGGCCGGCGGCATCGTCGGCTCGACCGGCGGTATCTTCGTCTTTGCCTTCCTGCGTCGGCTCGGCCAGCTCGATTTGTTTATCTCACTGCTTTACGTCGTGCTGCTTGGCACCGTCGGCGGGCTGATGCTGGTCGAGAGCGTCAATGCGCTACGCGCGACGCGCAGCGGTGCGGCGCCGGTCTTGAAGAAATCCGGCCAGCACAACTGGATCCACCGGCTGCCGCTGAAGATGCGCTTCAGGGCCTCGAAGCTGTTCGTCAGCGTCATTCCGGTGCTGGGGCTCGGCGCCGGCATCGGCTTCCTGTCGTCGATCATGGGTGTCGGCGGCGGCTTCATCATGGTGCCGGCGCTGATCTATCTCTTGAAGGTGCCGACCAACGTCGTCATCGGCACCTCGCTGTTCCAGATCATTTTCACCTCGGCCTACACCACGCTTGTCCACGCCACCACCAACCAGACGGTCGACGTCATGCTTGCCTTCCTGCTGATGGCGGGCGGCGTTGCCGGCGCGCAATATGGCGCCAAGGCAGGACAGAAGCTGCGCGGCGAACAGCTCAGGGCACTGCTGGCGCTGCTGGTGCTGGCGGTCGCGATCCGGCTTGCCATCGATCTCTTCGTCACGCCGCCAAACCTCTATTCGCTGACCGCCGCGGGCCTGAACTGATGCTGCGGTGGGGGATTTTTTCGGCCGCCGTTTTGCTTTTCGCCCTCGCTCTGCCGGCGGCAGCGCAATCGCCGAACCCCTTGCCGGAAGGCATCCAGATCGGTCTCTCCACCGACGCGGTGTCGATCACCGCCGGCTTTTCCGGCGCCGACCTGACCATTTTCGGTTCGCTGGAAAACCCCGACCCGCTGGTCGCGCGGCAGGGGCGCTATGACGTCATCGTCGTGCTCGAAGGGCCGCCGCGGCCGGTTGTGGTGCGCCGCAAGGACCGGGTGCTCGGCGTCTGGGTCAACCTGGAATCCGAGACCTTCGAGAACGTGCCGGTCTCCTACTCCGTCGCCACGACACGGCCGCTGCAGGACATCACCGAACCCAACAGCTACAAGCAGCTGTCGCTCGGCGCCTCCAACCTTTACATGCAGCCGGCCGACGTAACCGACAGTCCGGCGACGATCGAGGAATTCACCGTGGCGCTGCGCGAGCGCAAGGCGGCGATCGGCCTCTATAGCGAGAATGTCGGCGGCGTGCAGTTCCTGTCGCAGAACCTGTTTCGCGCCACGGTGCGGCTGGCGCCCAACGTCCCGGTTGGAACGCATAAAGCCCGCGCGTTCCTGTTCAAGAGCGGCCTGTTCCTCAAGGAAAGCTCGGCCCAGCTCGAAATCCGCAAATCGGGTTTCGAACAGTCGATCTTCCGCGTCGCGCATGATTACTCCTTCCTCTACGGCGTCTTCTCCGTGTCGCTGGCCATGATCACCGGCTGGCTGGGCAGGCTGATCTTCCGCAGGGATTGACGCGCACGACCCATTTCCGGGGAAAGGGGGTTCCCCTTTTCTCAGTCTTGCGATAGACCGCCGCCTCCCAACCCTCGGGTTACACGCACAATCATCGGCAGAACGGTCCGGCCTCTGGACGGCGCGCGTCTTGCGACGCCTGCCACAGCGACGACCCAATGACAGGAGGCTGCAATGCACCAGGCATTTGGCGGCATCGATTTCGGCACGTCCAATTCTACGGTGGGAGTGATCCGCAACGGCCAGGCACGGCTGGTGGCGCTGGAAGGTGAACAGCCGACATTGCCAAGCGCGGTTTTCTTCAACTTCGAGGACGGTCACACCTATTTCGGCCGCCGCGCCATTGCCGACTACACCGATGCCATCGAAGGCCGGCTGATGCGGTCGCTGAAGAGCGTGCTCGGCAGTTCGCTGGCGCATGAGAAGACGCGGATCAAGGCCCGGCAGATCGGTTTCATCGACATTGTCGGCATGTTCGTCGGCCATTTGAAGAAGCGGCTTGAGGAAGATGCCGGCGCTCCGGTGGAGAACGTTGTGCTCGGCCGGCCGGTGCAATTTGTCGACGACGATGTGGAAGCCGATGCCAAGGCGCAAAGCGAGCTTGAAAAGGCGGCGCGCGCGCAAGGCTTCAAGCACATCGCCTTCCAGTTCGAACCGATCGCGGCAGCGCTCGACTATGAGCAGGACGTGAAGCGCGAGGAACTGGCGTTGATCGTCGACATGGGCGGCGGCACGTCCGACTTCTCGATCGTGCGCGTTTCGCCGCAACGCGCCCGCTCACGCGACCGCAAGGACGATATCCTGGCCAACCGCGGCATCCATATCGGCGGCACCGATTTCGACCGGCTGCTCAGCATTGCCCATGTCATGCCCAAGCTCGGCTATCTGACGTCAACAAAAGACGGCAAGCGCAACCTGCCGGCGAGCTATTTCATTGATCTCGCGACGTGGCAACGCATCAACCTCGTTTACACCGCCAAGGCGATGACGCATCTGAGGCAGATCCGCTTCGAGGCCGTCCGCGCCGACCTTGTCGACCGCTTCATCCATATTGTCGAGCACCGTTACGGCCATGCGCTGGCCGGCCTGGTCGAACGAGCCAAGATCGCGCTGACAGATCAGGCTTCGGCTGATGTGACGGTGGCGCTGCCCGGCGCACATTTCGCCGCCGAGATCACGCGCACTGGCCTGGAGGAAACGATTGCAGCCGAGATCAAGCGGGTGTCCGCTACGGTGCGGCAGACGATTGCCGATGCCGGCATAACGGCGTCTGCGATCACCGCCGTATTCCTCACCGGCGGTTCGACCGCGATCCCGCTGGCACGGCGTGAAATCCTGTCGCTGGTGCCGCAAGCCGCCGTTATCGAGGGCGACATGTTCGGCTCGGTCGGCCTTGGCCTGGCGCTGGATGCGCAGCGGAAGTTCGCCTGATCGCTTACGCCGGATTGCTGACGGCTTCAGCGCCGAGATGCGCCTTGAGCGCCATCTGGGCCAGGCTTGCCTGGCGGTCGCGATGGGTGATCATGGCGAAGTCGCGCTTCGGCAGTTCGAGCGGCACCGACCGGAGACTGCCCTCGGCGACGGCGCGTCCGACGACGAGGTCCGAGATGATGGTGGCGCCGGCACCGGCCTCGACCGCCTGGCGAACCGCCTCGTTGCTCGGCAGCACCAGAAATATCTGCAGGTCGCCAAGCGATATCCCCTCGCGGCGGGCCAGGTCCTCCAGCACCTCGCGCGTGCCCGAACCACCCTCACGGATGATCCAGCGCAGCCCTCTGATATCCGGGCGGCCCGGCGCGATCTCGGCGATTTCCGGATGCGAGGCGGCGACGACCAGCATCAACCTGTCGACGTCGACCTTGGTGCGGCGGAGGATGTCTGACTCGGTGCGCCCCTCGACCAGACCGAGATCGGCGGTGCCGTCGAGCACATTGGCCTCGACCTGCCTGGTGTTGCCGATGCTGACGCTTAAGCGCACCGCGGGGTAGGCCTCGTGGAAAGAGGCCAGCCTGCGCGGCAGCCAGTAGCTGGCGATGGTCAGGCTGGCGGCGATCGACAGGCTGCCGGCGACCGTCTGCGAGACATGCTCCAGCACATTTCGGGCGGCGGCGGCGCGTTCCAGCACCGCCTTGGCCTCGGGCAGGAAACGGTGGCCGGTCTGAGCCAGCTCGATGTTGCGGCCGACACGGTTGAACAGATGAACGCCATGCTGCTCTTCCAAAGCGCGGATGGCCGCCGACGCCGCCGACTGGGAGATGCCCAAAAGCTCCGCCGCCTTGGTCATATGGCCGCGTTCGGCAACGGCAACGAAAATGCGCAACTGGTCCAGCGTCATGCGTGCATTAAGAACCAATTCCGATCGAATTTACAAGAACAACTGATTAGACGGATCGAATAGCTTTATTCTACTTTTTCAGTCGAAGTTAGAAAAAATTCGCCAACAAATCGCGGCCAACAAAATGATCGGGCGGTTCAGATCCCTTTTTGCGCATTGGACCCGTGGCCTCAGGCGGCGGCTGGCCGGCGATCGATATCATCCTGAAGAACACTATATGCGTGGCCCCGGACCGAAGACGCGGGCCAAATTCGCAGGTAGCAAAAGCACGCCGGCATCATGAACCCAGCTGCGCCGCGCGGAGCCAATTCCGCACCGTCGCAACGGCCGCTTGGCGATACACGCGCGCCTGATGAAGGCGACGGCGTCGACACCTCGCCCGCTATCTCCGACAGCATCGCCAAGACCACCTGTTATATGTGCGCCTGCCGGTGCGGCATCGACGTCCACATCAAGGACGGCAAGGTGCGCTACATCAACGGCAACAAGGACCATCCGGTAAACCGCGGCGTGATCTGCGGCAAGGGCAGCTCCGGCATCATGCAGCACTACAGCCCGGCGCGGCTGAAGAAGCCGCTGTTGCGCAGCGGCCTGCGCGGCTCGGGCGAATTCCGCGAGATCGAGTGGGAGGAAGCGTTTTCGATTGCGACCGGGCGGCTATCGAATATCCGCCGAACCGATCCGAAAAAGCTCGCCTTCTTCACCGGGCGCGACCAGTCGCAGTCGCTGACCGGCTGGTGGGCGAGCCAGTTCGGCACGCCGAACTTCGCCGCCCATGGCGGCTTCTGCTCGGTCAACATGGCGGCCGGCGGGCTCTACACGATCGGCGGCTCGTTCTGGGAGTTCGGCGAGCCGGACTGGGACAATACGAAATACTTCATGCTGTTCGGCGTCGCCGAGGACCATGATTCCAACCCGATCAAGATCGGCTTGGGTAAACTCAAGGCGCGCGGCGCCAAGGTGGTGTCGATCAACCCCTGCCGCACCGGCTACAACGCCATTGCCGACGACTGGATCGGGATCCGGCCCGGCACCGACGGCCTCTTCGTCTTCGCCCTAATCCATGAACTGCTGAAGGCAGGCCGCATCGATCTCGATTATCTGCTCCGCTACACCAACGCCCATGTGCTGGTCATCCAGGAGCCGGGCGCGGTCGATGACGGGCTGTTCCTGCGCGACAGCGACAACAATCTTCTCGCGTGGGACAGAGTGGCGAAGACAACCGTCAACGCAGCCGATGCGGATGCGAAGCCGGCGCTGACCGGCAGCTTCACGTTCGCCGGCCGCCGCTGCGTGCCGGTGTTCCGGCTTATCGCCGACCGCTACATGGACGACAGCTACGCACCCGATGCGGTCGCGGCACGATGCGGCATTCCGGCCGACACCATCCGCCGGATCGCCGCCGAACTCGCCCACGTCGCCTTCGAACAGACGATCGAACTGCCGGTTGCGTGGACCGACTGGGCCGGACGGCGGCACGAGACGATCAAGGGACGGCCGGTGTCGATGCATGCCATGCGTGGCATCTCGGCCCACTCCAACGGCTTTCACTCCTGCCGCGCCATCCACCTGCTGCAGGTGCTGCTCGGCACGGTGGACGTGCCCGGCGGCTTCCGTTTCAGGCCGCCCTACCCGCGCTCGGCGCCGCCGGGACCGAAGCCGGCCGGCAAGGTGGTCAGGCCGATGACGCCGCTCGACGGCATGCCGCTCGGCTTCGTCTGCGGGCCGGACGATCTCCTGGTCGACGAGGCCGGCACGCCTTTGCGCATCGACAAGGCTTATTCCTGGGATGCGCCGCTCGCCGCGCATGGGCTGATGCATACGGTCATCCGCAATGCGTGGGCCGGCGACCCATACCCGATCGACACGCTGATGATGTACATGTCGAACATGGCGTGGAATTCCTCGATGAACACCGTCGAGACCATTGCCATGCTCACCGACCATGACGAAGCGGGCAACTACAAGATCCCCTTCATCATCTATTCCGACGCCTATTATTCCGAGACGGTGCCGTTCGCCGACCTGGTGCTGCCCGACACCACCTATCTCGAACGTCACGACTGCATCAGCCTGCTCGACCGGCCGATCAGCCATGCCGACGGGCCGGGCGATGCCATCCGCCATCCCGTCGTCGAACCCGACCGCGACGTCAGGCCGTTCCAGTCAGTATTGATCGAACTCGGCGCCCGGCTTGGCCTGCCCGGCTTCGTCGAGGACGATGGCTCGGCCAGATATGCCGACTATGCCGACTACATCGTCAATCACGAACGCACGCCGGGCATCGGCCCGCTGGCAGGCTGGCGCGGCAAGGACGGCACTTCCGTCGGCAAGGGCGAAGTCAATCCCGACCAGTTGCAGCGCTACATCGGCAATGGCGGCTTCTGGCACCAGGATTTTGCTGAGGACCAGCGCTATTACAAGATGGCCAACCGCTCCTATCTCGACTTCGCAGAGCAGATGGGGTTCATCCCCAAGGCCGAGCCGATCGTGTTCCAGCTCTATTGCGAACCGATGCAGCGCTTTCGCCTCGCCGCGCGCGGTCATGGTCGCGTCCAGCCGCCCGAGAGCGAACGCCGGCGCATCGAGACCTATATGGATCCGCTGCCGTTCTGGTTTACCCCGTTCGAAGAGGCCGCCGTCGATCCGCATAAATACCCGCTGCATGCGCTGACGCAGCGGCCTATGCACATGTATCATTCCTGGGGCTCGCAGAATGCGTGGCTGCGGCAAATCACCAGTCAGAACCGCCTGTTCGTGCACCACAAGACCGCGGCAGATCTCAGTCTTGTCGACGACGACTGGGTGTGGATCGAAAGCATCAACGGTAGGGTTAAGGGGCAGATCAAGCTGGTCGACGGCGTCAATGCGGATACGGTCTGGACCTGGAACGCCATCGGCAAAAGGCGCGGCGCCTGGGGTCTGAAGGACAACGCTGCCGAGACCAACCGCGGCTTCCTGCTCAACCACATTATCGGCGACCAGACATCGGCTGACGCGAAAGGCAAACGCTATTCGAATTCCGATCCGGTGACCGGCCAGGCGGCGTGGTTCGACCTCAGGGTACGCATTGTCAAATGCTCTGATGAGGAAGCCGGCTTCACCGAACCGCAATTCGAGCGTTTCAGCCAGCCGCCAAATGTCGAGCCTTCGCCCGACATCCTTCGCTTCGGCGCCGAGTTCCGCGTCCATAGGGAAGCCGTGGAATGACCTGCCTTCCCGCCCATACAGACAAGAAGCTTGGCCTAGTCATCGACCTCGACACCTGCGTCGGCTGCCAGGCCTGCGTCACCGCCTGCAAGGAGTGGAACACCGGCGGCCACATGGCGCCACTGACCGACATCGACCCCTATGGCGGCCGTGTCGACGGCGTCTGGTTCAACCGCGTGCACAGCTACGAGCACACGACCGAGGCGGGCGGGCGCACGGTCAACTTTCCGCGCTCCTGCCTGCATTGCGAGACGCCTGCCTGCGTCACTGTCTGCCCGACCGGCGCGTCCTACAAGCGGGCGTCGGACGGCATCGTGCTGATCGACGAAAGCAAATGCATCGGCTGCAAACTGTGCAGTTGGGCCTGCCCCTATGGCGCGCGCGAATTCGATACCGACGTCGGCGTGATGAAGAAATGCACGCTGTGCGTCGACCGTATCTACAACGACAATCTGGCCGAGGAAGACCGCGTGCCGGCCTGCGTTGCCGCCTGCCCGACCAGCGCCCGGCATTTCGGCGACCTCGGCGATCCCACCTCGGCGGTATCGCAACTGGTGGCGGAGCGTGGCGGCGTCGACCTGATGCCGGAGATGGGTTACAAGCCGACCAACAAATATCTGCCGCCGCGCGCCCAGCGCGCCGCATCGGTGCCGGCGCCAAGGCTCGAGCCAGTCACGGTCGAAGGCGGTTTTCTTGGCTGGATCGACCGCATGCTTTCGAACTGACCAATGCATCCAGCCTTTTCCGTCGTTTTCTTCACCACTGCTACAGGAGCGGGCTACGGGCTGCTGGCGCTGCTCGGCGTGCTTGGCGGACTGGGTTTTATCCCGGCCCATTTCTGGCTCGGCCTTATCGGCATGGGGCTGGCGCTTGGCCTGATTGCCGCCGGCCTTTTGTCGTCGACCGGCCATCTCGGCCGGCCCGAACGCGCCTGGCGCGCCTTTTCGCAATGGCGTAGCTCCTGGCTGTCACGCGAGGGTGTATCGTCGGTCGCAACCTTCATTCCCGCCGGGCTGTTCGGCATCGGCTGGGTGTTTTTTGGCCGCACCGGAGGCTGGATGGCCATCGCCGGGTTTCTCGCAACTATCGGCGCAATCGTCACCGTCTGCACCACCGGCATGATCTATGCCTCGCTGAAGCCGATCGCGCAGTGGCATAGCCCGTATACGCTGCCGGGCTATCTCATCTTTTCGGCGATGACCGGCAGCGTGCTGTTGAACGCGCTGCTGCAGGCTTTCGCCATCAGCCCGACCGCCGTTGCGGTAGCCGCCCTGCTGCTGACCTTGCTCGGCTGGGGCTGGAAGCTGGCGACGTGGCGATACAATGACGCGCTGGAGATCGCGACCACCGCCAACACGGCGACAGGCCTCGCCGGAGGGACGGTGCGCTCGCTGGAATGGCCGCACACCGAGGAAAACTACCTGCTCAAGGAAATGGGCTTTCGGATCGCGCGCAAGCATGGCGCAAAGCTGCGGCTGATCACGCAGTTGCTGGCTTTCGCCTTGCCTGCCCTGCTGCTGCTTTCTGTCTTATTCGCTTTGCCCTGGCCATTCGCAGCGGTGCTGTCGGTGCTTGCGGCAATCGTCCAGTTCGCCGGCATGCTGGTCGAGCGCTGGCTGTTCTTCGCCGAGGCCAAGCACACCGTCACCCTCTATTACGGCCGGTAGAGCGTCCCGCCGTCAGGCGGCCCGTGCTCGTGGCGCCGCCGGCAAATCCTTAAGCAGGATTTCGATCGCGGCATCGATTACAGCTGTCCTGCGGTCGTGCGCGTAAAGGCCGTATTGGACCGTGAGCGGCTCGGGCAGGCCGGCTGACGTCTTCAGCACCCGCATCGAAGCGGTGCGCACGGATTCGGGCGGAAGCAGTCCAACGCCCAGTCCGTTCTCGATCGCAGCCTGAAGGCCGGTGACGCTCTGGCATGACAAGGCGATCCGGTGCTCCCGGCCGGCGGCGACCAGCGCCTCGATCATCCGCCTGCGCCAAGGGCAGGTTGCGCCGAAGGCGGCGAGATCGAGTGGCCGGTCATGGTCCAGCACATAATCCTGGGCGCAGACCCACTGCAGTTCGACGTTCCATGTCGTCACGGCATCGGCCGCGACGACGGATGTCGGGGCAATCATGACATCCAGCGCATCCTCGCTCCACAGCCGTCCCAGCGCGACGCTGTGCTCGACCATCGCGTCGAGGCTGATGTCGGGATAGGTGCGATGCAGCCGCCCAAGCGCGGCCGAAAGCGCGGCCGTGGTGACCTCTTCGGCAAGACCAATACGCACGCCGCCGCCAATGCTAGCCTGCTGCAGACGCGCCACTGCTTCATCGCTGAGAGCGAGGATGCGGGTCGCGTATCCCAGAAAGAGCTCGCCTTCCGCAGTCGGCACAACGCCGCGGCCGGTGCGCTGGAACAAGTGCCGTTGGAGCAGGCCCTCCAGCCGGCGCATCTGCATGCTCATCGCCGATTGGGTCTTGCCGGTCTGCGCGGCGACCCTGCTCAGGCTACCTTGCCGGCAGACCGCGACATAGGTGCGGAGAAGGTCGAGGCCGATCTGCTCAGATATCATTTTGTTTGAACTCTGATGTCATAGGTATCAGTCTACGATGATATCTCGCCACGCGCTATCTCACACTCAAGAGAACAGCGCAGGGGAGAAAACCATGAAAGCGATCCGTGTTCACCGCCATGGCGGGCCAGATGTGCTCGCCTACGAAGATGTCGACATCGGCCAGCCCGGACCGGGCGAGGTGCGCGTGCGCAACCGGGCGGTCGGTCTCAACTTCGTCGACATCTATTTTCGCACCGGCGAATACGCGCCGCCCGCTCTGCCATTCATTCCCGGCAATGAAGGCGCCGGCGAAATCGTCGCCGTCGGTGAAGGCGTCAGCGGCTTCGCGCCTAGCGACCGAGTCGCCTATGTCGAGACCCTCGGCGCCTATGCCGAAGAACGCATCGTGCCAGCGCATTTCGTCGTGCATCTGCCCGACGCCATCGATTTCGAGACAGGTGCGGCGATGATGCTGAAAGGGCTGACGGCGCAATATCTGCTGCGCCGCACGTTTCGCGTCGAGGCGGGCCATACCATCCTGGTGCATGCCGCGGCGGGCGGCGTCGGCCTCATCCTGACGCAATGGGCCAAACATCTCGGCGCGACCGTCATCGGCACGGTCGGTTCACCCGAAAAGGCCGAACTTGCGCGCGCCAATGGCTGCGACCATGTCATCGACTACAGCAAAGAGAATTTCGCCGCACGGGTGAAAGAGGTCACCAACGGCGAAGGCTGCCACGTCGTCTATGACGGCGTCGGCAATGCGACCTTCCCCGCCTCGCTCGACTGCCTGCGGCCGTTCGGCACCTTCGTCAGCTACGGCACGGCGTCGGGGTCGATCCCGCCATTCGACATCATGCTTTTGATGCAAAAGGGTTCGCTGTTCGCCACCTGGCAGTTGCTGTTCCATCATCTCGCCAGACGTGAGGACGTTGTCGCCATGAGCGAGGATCTGTTCAGCGTCGTCCTCAGCGGCGCAGTGAAAATCCCGGTGCACACAAGCATGCCGCTTGCCGAAGTGGCGGAGGCGCATCGCCGGCTCGAGGCACGGCAGACGACAGGCGCAACCGTGCTTATACCGTAGAAACTTAGCCCGGCCGCAGCATCGAACCGGAAATGGCGAAGATGCGCGCGGCGCCCATCATATAGGCCATCAACGTCTCGCGGCGGAACAGGCCGGCATAGGCGTGGTCGAGCACGTTGAGCGAGCCGGTATAAGCGCCGAAGGCCGGCATGATCATGCGGCCGCCATCGCCGGCAAAGCAGCGCCGCCGCACCGAGCGGCCCTGCTGGACGATGCGGGCGCAAGGGTGAAGATGGCCGGCAACTTCGCCCTCGGTTCTTATCTTCGACGGCTCGTGGCGGAACAGCAGCGAGCCGATGGCGAGTTCGCGCACCGTCTCGCCGGGCAAATCCGCCGGCGCTTCCGGGTCATGGTTGCCGGCGACCCAGAACCAGTCGCGGCCGGCCATCAATGCTTCCAGCCGATCGCGGAAGGTTTGATGCATGCGCTCGGCGCCGCCGCCGTCGTGGAAGGAGTCGCCCAGGCTGATGACGATGGCCGGCTGATAGTCCGCGATTACCGCCTGCAGCCGGAGCAGAGTGGCGCCGGTATCGTAGGGCGGGATCAGTGCGCCGCGCCTGGCGAAGGACGAGCCCTTTTCCAGATGCAGGTCGGAGACCGCGAGCAGCCTCAGATCGGGGAAATAGAGCACGCCGCGCGAATCACAGATCGCGCGCTCGCCCGCGATGCCGACAAAGTCGGCCTCGGCGATCAGCGATGCCCGCGCCAGCGAAAAATTCATTCCTCAACCATCCCAGGACCCATGGCTTCCTCGACCAAAGTCGCGGCATCCATCAGCAGCGTTTCGTCGGCCTCGCCGTTCACCGGCATCTTGCCGATTTCGAGCATGATCGGCACGGCCAGCGGCGATATCTGTTCGAGTGCCTTATGCACGATTCGACCCTGGATACGCGAGAGCATGTCGGCAAGTCTGCTGACATCGAGCAGACCGGTCGCCGCGTCGGCGCGCGTCGCCTGCAGCAGGATGTGGTCGGGCTCATGGCTGCGCAGCACGTCATAGATCAGATCGGTCGAGACGGTGACCTGGCGGCCGCTTTTCTCCTGGCCGGGGTGACGTTTCTCGATCAGGCCTGAAATCAGCGCGCAGTTGCGGAAGGTGCGCTTGAGCAGCCAGCTGTCGGCCAGCCAAGCCTCGAGGTCGTCGCCCAGCATGTCCTGGTCGAACAGAGCGCCAAGCGAAGGTTTCCGCGATTTGAACATCGCGCCCATATCGCCCAGCGACCAGATGGCCAATGCGTAGTCGGTGGCGACGAAGCCAAGCGGCCTGGCACCGGCCCTGTCCAGGCGGCGGGTGAGCAGCATGCCCAGCGTCTGGTGCGCCAGCCTGCCCTCGAAAGGATAAGCGACGAGATAGTGACGGTTGCCGCGCGGAAAGGTCTCGATCAAGAGGTCGTCGCGTTTGGGCAATACCGATTTCTCGGCCTGGTAACGCAGCCAATCCGACACCTGCTCGGGCAGCTTCTTCCAGCGCTGCGGGTCGTCCAGCATGGCGCGCACCTGCTCGGCGAGGTAGGTCGAAAGCGGAAATTTGCCGCCGCCATAATAAGGCACCTTGGCGTCGCTTCCCGGCGCATTCGAGACGAAGCATTCGTTCTCGCGGATGCCTTCGAAGCGCAGGACTTTGCCGGCAAACATGAAGGTGTCGCCATGCGTCAGCGTTTCAAGGAAGGCCTCCTCGATCTTGCCCAGAACCCGGCCGCCGTGCGAAGCCGAGCGTTTGCTGCCGGCCTTGACGTAACGCACATTGAGCGCCGGCACCTCGATGATCGTGCCGACATTCAGCCGGTATTGCTGGGCAACACGCGGATTGGAGACCCGCCACATGCCGTCCTTGTTGAGGCGGATTCGGGCGTAGCGCTCGTAGTTCTTCAGTGCATAGCCGCCGGTGGCGACGAAATCGATGACGCGGTCGAATGCCGGCCGGTCGAGGCTGGCATAGGGCGCTGCTGTCAGCACTTCCTCGTAGAGATCGTCGGCGCGAAACGGCGCTCCGCAGGCGCAGCCCAGCACATGCTGGGCCAGCACATCGAGCCCGCCATTGACCAGCGGCGGCGTATCCTGGGCGCCCAGATAGTTGGCGTCCAGCGCTGCCCGGCACTCCAGCACTTCGAAACGATTGGCCGGGATCAGGATCGCCTTCGACGGCTCGTCCATGCGGTGATTGGCGCGGCCGATGCGCTGCGCCAGCCGGCTGGCGCCCTTGGGCGCGCCGACATGGACGACCAGATCGACATCGCCCCAATCGATGCCAAGGTCGAGCGTCGAGGTGGCGACGATGGCACGGAGCGCGTTTTCCCCCATCGCCTTCTCGACGCGTCGGCGCTGGGCGACATCGAGCGAGCCGTGATGCAGCGCGATCGGCAAGGTATCCTCGTTGACCCGCCACAATTCCTGAAACAGCAGCTCGGCCTGGCTGCGGGTGTTGACGAACAGCAGGGTGGTCTTGTGGCGCTTGATCTCGCGATAGATTTCCGGCGTCGCATAGCGCGCCGAATGGCCGGCCCATGGCACGCGCTCTTCCGAATCGAGGATCGAGATTTCGGGCTTCGCGCCGCCGGTTACGACGATGAGTTCAGACATATCGGGACTTGCCAGGCCTTTGGGCGGATTCTGGCTCACCAGCCAGCGCCGCAACTCGTCGGGGTCGGCCACCGTTGCCGACAGACCGATCGTCTGCAGGCCGGGCACGATGCTGCGCAGCCGCGCCAGCCCGAGCGCCAGCAGATGGCCGCGTTTCGATGTCACCAGCGAATGCAACTCGTCGAGCACGACATAGCGCAGATCCTCGAAGAAGCGCCCGGCATCGCCGGCCGCAATCAGCAGCGCCAATTGCTCGGGCGTGGTGAGCAGGATATCGGGCGGCGCCAGCTTCTGGCGCTGCCGCTTGTGGGAAGGCGTGTCGCCGGTGCGCGTCTCGATGGTGACGGGCAGGCCGATCTCCGCGACCGGCTTGCCGAGATTGCGCTCGATGTCGACGGCCAGCGCCTTCAGCGGCGAAATGTAGAGCGTATGGATGCCGCGCCGCGCCATACCGGCTTTGCGTCTGGGGCGGTTGGCCAGTTCGGTCAACGATGGCAAGAAGCCGGCCAGTGTCTTGCCGGCGCCGGTCGGTGCGATCAAGAGCACCGATTGCCCGGCTTGAGCCTTCGCCAGCAGCTCGATCTGGTGAGCGCGCGGCGACCAGCCTTTTTCGCCAAACCATCTGATGAATGGCTCGGGCAGAAGGACGGCGGCATTTTGTTTGGCAAGGCGCGGCTGCTCGGTCACGCGAAAGAGGTAGCGCGACGGCGCGCGATCGCCAAGGAAAATCGGAACAAAAGGTGATCGGGTGAGTTATCCTCACCCCGTACGGGAGAGGATGCCGGCAGGCACGTGAGGGGCAGCGCGAGCTTTCAATCGCTGGCGCCGCCCCTCATCCGCCGTTCGGGCACCTTCTCCCCGTGAACGGGAGCGAAGGACGAGGCGCTACGGCCGCCGAAAGCCCGTCGGCCCGCCATAGAGATACCCAATCCGGCCGATCGCCTCCTTCAGCCCTTCGCGCGAGACCAGCATGGTGTGGCCGTTGGCGTGGATCATGGTCTCGGCGTCGGTCATGATCGCGACATGGCCCTTCCAGAACACCAGGTCGCCGCGTTTCAGTCCGGCATAATCGAATCCCGGATCGAGCGGCTCGCCGAGGCCTGCCGCTTGCATGTCGGAATCACGCAGCACATTGCGGCCGGCCATGCGCATGGCCAGTTGCACGAGGCCCGAACAGTCGATGCCGAAGCCGGAGGTGCCGCCCCAGAGATAGGGCGTGCCGAGAAACATCTCGGAGACCGAGACATAGTCGGCGGCGATGTCACTGACCGGGCAAATATGGCCGGCGCTCAGCGCCTCGCCGGAGGGCAACAGCGCATAGTGCGTGCCGCGCGTTTCGGCGGCACCGGTTACCGTCACCGTCGAGCCCATCGACAATTGGCCGCTGATCGGGAAGCGCAGATCCGGGCCAGGATAGAGGAAGGTGCGCGGCGCCGTGACGATGTGGGTTGGCGCATGCTCGCGTGCGCCCAGCATGGTGGCGCCGACGTAGCCGACATAGCCGTCGCGTTCGGCCTGGACCCAGGCCCATCCCTCGGCTTCCTCGAAGACAAGCACATCGTCGCCGAACAGTACCTGCGTGTTGACGCCGGCATCCGGGCGCGGTGCCTTGCGCACGTCAGCCACGGAGGCTGTGATCCGAGCCGGACGGCCGGTGACGAAGCGATCGGCCGAAACCTTCCCTTTCAGCCTTGCATCGGCGAGGTCGGAACGGAAGGCGTGGAGGCGGGCATCCCTGGCAGTCAAATCGGTACTCGTTCTAATTCATGGATTGATCAGATGGGCAGTTCATGAGCCCTGGCAACGATACCATCCCCGAAGCGCTCGACAAAGAGCGCGCCTTCGACCGTGCGCCGGATCAGCACATTGCGCTTGTCGAGCTCGTCGCGATGGCGTGACACCAGTTTCAGCGCACCCATAGTGTCGAGGGCGCGGGTGATGACCGGCTTGGTGACATTGAGGCGGGCTGCCAGGCCGCGCACCGTGTGCGGCGGCGGGTCGAGATAGATGGTGAACAGGATCGCCGTCTGGCGCATGGTGAGATCTGGCGCGCCGGCGCGCACCTGCGACAGCATCACCTGCTGCCATAGTCGCATCGCCTGGCTCGGACGCATCGAAATCGACATCGCGCGAGCATGACGGCAAATTGTTTCGGTTCCGTTTCAGTTTAGAGGCAGTGTGCTTTGCTCACGACCCTAGGCATAGCGCCTCGAAATGACCCGCTCCAGTGCACGGATGCCTTGCGCCTCGCCGCCGGCGGGTCCATAGGGGCGATCGGACGGGTTCCAGGCGAAGATGTCGAAATGCGCCCAGCCCGTTGTCCGTTCGACAAAGCGCTTGAGGAACAGCGCCGCGGTGACCGAGCCGGCGAGACCGTCCGTGGTGACGTTGTTGATGTCGGCGATCTTCGACGCCAGCCTGGCGTCATAGGGCCGCCACAACGGCATGCGCCACAACGGATCCTCGACGGCCACCGAGGCCGCAGCCAGTTCGGACGCCAGCGCTTCGTCGCCAGTGTAGAAAGGCGGCAGATCGGGACCGAGCGCGACACGCGCTGCCCCGGTCAGCGTCGCCATGTCGATCAGCAGTTCCGGCTCCTCGTCATCGGCCAGCGCCAGCGCATCGGCCAGCACCAGCCGCCCTTCGGCGTCGGTGTTGCCGATCTCGACGGTAATGCCCTTGCGGCTGGTCAGTACATCTCCAGGCCGGAAAGCGTTGCCGGCAATCGAATTCTCGACCGCCGGGATCAGGACGCGCAGCCGGATCTTCAGCCCGGCAGCCATGATCATCGAGGCCAGGCCCAGCACATTGGCGGCGCCGCCCATATCCTTCTTCATCAAGAGCATGCCCGACGACGGTTTGATGTCGAGGCCGCCAGTGTCGAAACAGACACCCTTGCCGACCAGCGTCACCTTCGGCGCGCCTTCCGGTCCCCAAACCATGTCGATCAGTCGCGGCGCTCCGACCGAGGCCCGGCCGACCGCATGGATCATCGGGAAATTCTGCTTCAGGAGATCATCCCCCTTGATCACCGACACCTCGGCCTTGTGAGTGGCCGCCAGGGTCCGCACGGCCTTCTCCAACTCGTCCGGTCCCATGTCGCTGGTCGGCGTGTTGACGAGGTCGCGCGCCAGGAAGACGCCGTCGGCGATGCGCCGGACGCGTCCTGCATCTACGCCGAGCGGCAGCGCAAAACGCAGCGTCTTGCCTGATTTCTTTCCGTAGCGAGTGAAGACGTAACCGCCGAGCACCAAGGCTATGGCCGCGAGTTCCGGCTCGGCTGGAGCGGCGGCAAAATGCCAGTCGCCTTCCGGCAAGGCTCTCGCCAGCATGCCGACGGCCAGCGCGCCCTCGCCATCACCGACGCCGAACAAGGCGCCGGCAAGGGAACCGTTGTCGCCGGGAACGGCGAGCGTCCTACCGGCTTCGCCGGAAAAGCCGTTGGCGGCCGCCCATGCGGTCATGGAAGGCGAAAGCCCCAAGGCCTCCAGTCCATCGCTCGCGACCAGATGGACCGGCAGGGCAGTGTTTAGTGTCTCGATGAGTTCGACGGGCATTCGATGGTCTCCGGGAGGCTTGCAGGTCGTCCTCAGTCAAGTGACAGGGACGTCGGATGATTTCAACATCTATGCACAGGGGCCGGCATGGGACTGCTAGGCCAAAGGCTTCCGGCGGGCCGTTCACCGATCCGACGGCTCACTTTTTAACTGTCCGTTAGGGTTAACAGAATATTTCTGCGGGGATGAAGATGGCCACGTGAATGGCCACGCGCAGGAATGGAGAGCCCCGTGCCGATGCCCACCAACCGCAGGATGAACGTCACGGGCAAACGGTTGGTCACCACGGCACTGCTGATGGCGCTGGCGGCCGGTGTTGCCGGGTGCGGAACCAGCAAGCTCACGACCGGCTCGATCGGGCGCACCAGCGGCAAACCGCTGGAAACCATGTCGGCCAGCGAGTTGCACGGGGCGACCGGGCGGCTGGGCGAATCCTACGCAAAGAACCCCAACGACAAGCGGCTGGCGACAAATTTTGCGGCGGCGCTCCAGATGGACGGCGATGCCGACCAGTCGCTTGCCGTGATGCGCAAGCTGGCGATCGCCTACCCCAAGGATCGCGACGTGCTTGCCGCCTACGGCAAGGCGCTGGCCGCCAACGGCCAGTTCGAGCCGGCGCTCGACGCCGTGCGCCGGGCGCAGACGCCGGAATATCCGGACTGGCGGCTGATGTCGGCCGAGGCCGCCATTCTCGACCAGCTTGGCCAGAAGGATGAAGCGCGCCAGAACTACCGCAAGGCGCTGGACCTAAAGCCGAACGAACCCTCGATCCTTTCCAATCTCGGTATGTCCTATGTGCTGGAAGGCGATCTGCGCACCGCCGAGACCTATATGCGCTCGGCAGCCCAGCAACCGAATGCCGACAGCCGGGTGCGCCAGAACCTTGCGCTGGTCGTGGGACTGCAGGGCCGCTTCGACGAGGCCGAGAAGATCGCGTCGCAGGAGCTTTCACCCGAACAGGCGCAAGCCAATGTAGCCTATCTTCGCCAGATGCTTGCCCAGCAGAACGCCTGGAGTCAGCTCAAGGATCAGGACAAGGCAAAGCCGGCGACCAACTGAGCGCCGCATGGGCGCCGGCTCCGCACAGCGCAAATCCGTCCACGCATCAACGCTGAAAACCAAGAGCCGCACTGCATTGGCAGTGCGGCTCTTTTGTACGGCTGCAACCGAGGCCTACTGGCTTGAGGAATTGTGCTGGTCGCCGAAGATGCCGCGCTGACTGACCTGAATGCCGGCTGGGCCTAGAATGATGGCGAACAAAACCGGCAGGAAGAACAGGATCATCGGCACGGTAAGCTTCGGCGGCAGGGCGGCGGCCTTCTTCTCGGCGGCATTCATGCGCATGTCACGGCTTTCCGAGGCCAGCACGCGCAATGCGTGCGCCACGGGTGTGCCGTAGCGTTCGGCCTGGACCAGCGCCTGGGACACTGACTTCACCGACTCCAGGCCGGTACGAGCCGAGAGGTTTTCATAAGCCTGCTTGCGCTCCTGCAGATAAGAGAGTTCGGCGTTGGTCAGCACGAATTCCTCCGCCAGCGCCACCGACTGCGAACCGATCTCCTCGGAGACCTTGCGCAAGGCGGCCTCGACCGACATGCCCGATTCGACGCAGATCAGCATCAGGTCGAGCGCATCCGGCCACGCCGCCTGGATCGACTGCTTGCGCTTGGCGGCACGATTGTTGACGTAAAGGATCGGCGCGTAGAAACCGGCGTAGGCGACAAGGATGCAGACGAACAGTTTCACGAAGGCCGGCCGGTCAGGCAGTCCGCCGAGCACGAACAGATAGATCGCTGCCAGCGCGAAACCGACAAAAGGCAGGATCAGGCGGAAGAACAGGAAGCGGGTCAGCGGGTTCTGGCCACGAAAGCCCGCCACCTTGAGCTTCTGCAACGTGCCTTCATCGGCCAACGCACGCCGCAGGTCCAGCCTGTCGACGATGTTGCGCATGCCGATCGACTGCTCTTCGCGCAGCCCCTTGCGGCGACGATCGGCTTCATTGGCAAGCCGCGCGCGCTGCTTGGCGCGCAATTCGTCACGCTCCAGCGCCACCGATCTCATGCGAGTCTTGAGCTGATTGCCACCAAGGGCCGGCAGCACCGTGAAGACGGTCGCGAACACCGCAATGCCAACCAGCAACGCTATCAGGAAGGCAGGATCGGTCAGCGATTTTACGACTTGGTCGGTCATTCGTTTTCAGTCTTTTCGTTTCGAGCTTTCCAAGGTCGGCCTAAACTTCAAAGTTCATCATCTTGCGCATCACCAGAATGCCGATCGACATCCAGACGCCGGAACAGCCGAGGATCAGATTGCCGGTGCTGGTGGTGAACAGCGGCATGATGTAGTTCGGGCTCGACAGATAGACGAGAAGGGCGACGACAAAAGGCAGCGCGCCGATGATGACGGCCGACGCCTTGGCTTCCATGGAAAGCGCCTGGACCTTGGCCTTCATCTTCTTGCGATCGCGAAGCACGCGCGACAGGTTGCCAAGCGCCTCGGAGAGATTACCGCCGGCCTGTGACTGGATCTGAATAACGATGCCGAAGAAGCTTGCCTCGCTGCACGGCATGGTTTCAGCCATGCGCAAGGTGGCATCGGGGATGGACATGCCAATCTGCTGTGAATCGACGATCCGGCGGAACTCGGTCTTGACCGGCTCCGGCGATTCACTGGCGATCAGGCGAATGGCGTCGTTGAGCGGCAGGCCGGATTTGACGGCGCGCACGATGATGTCGAGGGCGTTGGGAAATTCGTTGAGGAACGCCTTGACCCGGCGCGCGCGGCGAAACGAGACGAACCAGCGCGGCAGGCCGAGCGCCCCCGCCAGCAGCGCGCCCGGCAGGACCAGAAGCGGCGCGCCGGCGAGATAGGCAAGCACCGTCAGCGCGATGCCGCAAATGACGGAGTAGATATAGAAACGCTCGATCGAGACCTGCATGCCGGCCTGACGAATCTGGGCCTTTAACGGCGGCTTCTTGACGGCGAGTTCGTTGGTTTTCTGCTTTTCGTCGAGCTGTTTCAGCGTGTCCTGGACAGATTTACGCCGCTTGACCGCCTCCGCGACACGGTCGCGCGAAGCCTTGACGACCGAACGATCGGTCTCGGCGGCCTTGATCGTCTCGAGCCGCTTGCCGGCCTGCTTCTCGTTGCTCATCTTGGTGAACAGGAAGGCATAGGCGACCGCACCGGCGCTGAAGCCGGCGAGCACGATGAACGCCAGTACGGTGGTGTCAATTCCGAACATCGACCTCGGTCCCCAGCGCATATCGCCGTTTCAAGGAAACGGCGATATGCGCTATCGCTTTGTTTTGACGCAATTCCCAAGGGAAAGCACTACGCGCTTTTCCCGGGAAAACCGCTTCACACTTTTTCTGGAATTGCTTCCAACCTCGATATGCGTCAGTCAGCGCGTTTCTCCATCGATTCCAGCGCATTGGCGAGGCGCTGTTCCTCGCCATAGTAGCGGGCGCGATCCCAGAAATGCGGACGGCCGATGCCGGTCGACACGTGCTCGCCAAGCAGCCTTCCATTCGAGTCCTCGCCCTTGATGTTGTAGAGCACGATATCCTGCGTGATGATGACGTCGCCTTCCATGCCGATCACCTCGGTGATGTGGGTGATGCGGCGCGAGCCGTCGCGAAGGCGTGCTGCCTGGATGATGACATCGATGGAGCCGACGACGATTTCACGCACGGTCTTCTGCGGCAGCGAATAGCCGCCCATGGCGATCATCGATTCGATACGGTTCAGGCATTCGCGCGGGCTGTTGGAGTGGATCGTTCCCATCGACCCGTCATGGCCGGTGTTCATCGCCTGCAGCAGGTCGAAAACCTCCGGTCCGCGCACTTCGCCGACGATGATGCGTTCGGGCCGCATGCGCAGGCAGTTCTTGACCAGGTCGCGCATGGTCACCTCGCCTTCGCCCTCGAGATTGGGCGGGCGGGTTTCGAGACGCACCACGTGCGGCTGCTGCAGTTGCAGTTCGGCCGAGTCTTCGCAGGTGATGACGCGTTCCTCGCGGTCGATATAGTTGGTCAGGCAGTTGAGCAGCGTCGTCTTGCCGGAGCCGGTACCGCCGGAGATGACGATGTTGCAGCGGACGCGGCCGATGATCTTGAGGATCTCGGCGCCCTGCGGCGAGATGGCGCCGAACTTGACCAGCTGATCGAGCGTCAGCTTGTCCTTCTTGAACTTGCGGATGGTGAGCGCGGTGCCGTCGATGGAGAGCGGCGGGGCGATGACGTTGACGCGGGAGCCGTCGGGTAGGCGGGCGTCGCAGATCGGGCTCGATTCGTCGACGCGGCGGCCAACCTGGCTGACGATACGCTGGCAGATGTTGAGCAGTTGCTGATTGTCGCGGAAGCGGATGCCGGTCTGTTCGACCTTGCCGTTGACTTCGATGTAGACGTTCTTGGAGCCGTTGACCATGATGTCGGCGATATCGTCGCGGGCGAGCAGCGGCTCCAGCGGGCCGTAGCCCAGCACATCGTTGCAGATGTCCTCGAGCAACTCTTCCTGCTCGGCGATCGACATTGCGAAATTTTTGATGGCGATGATGTCGTTGACGATGTCCCGGATTTCCTCGCGCGCGCTCTCAGGGTCGAGCTTGGCGAGTTGCGACAGGTCAATGGTGTCGATGAGCGCGGAGAAGACCTGGCTCTTGGTGTCGTAGTAGGTTTCACTTTTTTCGCGCTGGATCTTTTTTGGCGGCTCCGGCGCCATCGACGGCGCCTCAACGGCACGGCGAGTTGGCGGGGTTCCCGGCGCTCCAGGCGGCGCTGCCGCGGGCCGGGCAAGTACCGCCATGTCCGCAGGCGTTGCAGTGGCCGGCGCCGCTGGCGCCGGTGCTGGCTGACGGAACTCCGGGGTGAACCGGCCGCCTTCGTCGGAGCCTCTTTTACCAAACATGATCGACTACCAATTCCGTCCAGAACATGATGCCGAAGCGGTTTTCGAACGACATCATGCTCTACTTCTTGATTTGGAGGGGAGCGTCATTTCTTGTTACGCGAGAGCTTGCCGAGCAGGCCGCCAAGGCCTGCCTTCTTCCTGGCCTTGATTTCGCTGCGACCGGTCAGGACATGCGCGATTTCGTTGATCATGCCGACGACCGGGCTCCTGGCATCCATCTCGCCCAGCATGCGGCCGTTGTTGGCGGCATTTCCAAACAACAACGGGTCGAAGGCGATGACCGACATCGGCGTGAGGCTGAGCGGCTCGGCGAAGTCGGAAGCGGAAATCTCGGGCCGTTTCGGCACGCCGGCCTGGTTGATGATCAGCTTCGGCGGCGGATCGTTCGGGCGAAGCCTCGTCAGCATATCGACCAGGTTCTTGGTGTTTCGCAGATTGGCCAGTTCCGGCGTCGCCGTGATGACGATCTCGTCGGCCTTGATCAGTGTGTTCTTGGTCCAGCCCGTCCAGATATGGGGGACGTCGAGCACCAGCAGCGGCACGCTGCGCTGGGCGGTATCGATGAGTTGCGTGAAGGCATCGGGATCGAAATCATAGACACGTTCCAGTGTGGAGGGCGCGGCGAGCAGCGACAGATGTTCGGCGCACTGGGCAAGCAGACGGTCGAGATAGACCTCGTCGACGCGTTCGGGCGAAAATACGGCTTCGGCGATGCCTTGCGCAGGGTCCTGGTCGAAATTTATGTTGGCCGTCCCGAAAGCCAGGTCGAGATCGGCGACGACCACTTCCGACTTGAACAGCGATGACATCGCCCACGCTACATTGTGGGCGATGGTCGAGGAGCCGACGCCGCCCTTGGCGCCGATGAAGGCGATCGAGCGGCCGATCGGCTCGGCTTCCGGATCGACGAAGATCGATGACACCACGGAGACGATATCGGCCATCGACACCGGTGCGATGACATATTCGGAAATACCGAAGCGAATGAGTTCGCGGTAGAGACCGACATCGTTGTAGTGGCCGATCACCACGACTTTGGAGGAGGGATCGCAATATTCTGAAAGCTGGGCAAGCTGCTCCAGCAATTGCTTCGGTTCGCTGCGCGATTCCAGCAGGATGAGGTTCGGCGTCGGCGCCGATTGATAGAATTCGATCGCCGTGGCGATGCCGCCCATATGCACTTTCAGATGCGCCTTGGCCATGCGGCGATCCTCGCCGGCCCGCTCCACCGGATGCGCGACACCTTCCGTCTCGCAAAATGCCTGGATAGAAATACGCGGCACCGGCCGCAGCGCCTGCATCGCTGCAACATCCGATTGGGAGCTGTCGCCGCCGTCTCCGGGCGTGTCGTAGGCAAGATTGCTCATCGTCATGCTCTTTTCCGTGACTTCTCTTTCCGGTCTCTACGCGGGACCGGCGCTCCTAATACGTCACTTCCGAACTGCCGAGGAACTCGTCCGAAATACCTCTGCCGCGATAGACGTCGATCACCGCGCCGCGGTTCTCGGCGTCGATATCGGACGACTTTCTTGGCCCGAGCAGATCGGCCGGATTGGCGAGTTGCGCAGCGAGGTTGTTTTGAGAGGAGCAGCCGTAATCGGCGTAGTGCTTGTTTTCGGAGGTTGCGAGGATGTCTTCGGGCCAGCGCCCGCATTTGTCGGTCTGGGCTCTCACCGAAATATAGGAAACGCGGATAGGCGCCGAGGCTTCCGGGGAAACCGACTGGTAGGAGGTCACCACGATCCGGTTTCGCTTGATGCCGCTGGCAACCGCCAGCCTGGCGAAATCGCGCGCCGCGGCAGTCGCCGCCACCTCATTGGCCGAGCCGATCGGGGTTGCGATCGTCAGCGCCGGGGCAGCGCTCCTGTCGTAGCCGTCAAGGAAGCCCAGAAGCGTGTCGCGCTGCGAGCCGGTCATGCCGCGATCGCCGGCGCCGACCGGGAGGTCCAGCTTCTGGTTCTTCTCGGCAATCACGATCGGATGCGTGGTGCGATAATCATCGGGAATCGCCCCGACCGTGATGCTGTCGCGCTTGGCACAACCGGCGAGCGAGGCCGCGATCGCGATCGCCAGGATCGGCATTGCCGATCGGCTGATCCGCGCACCACCGGACCGCACTGTCGTGGCGACCGGTATGGCCTTCGATGCTGACTGAGACATGTCCGCTCCCCGCTTACTTGTAGATGAAGCCGACAACGCCGTGGTAGCGGCCGTTGGGCTTGTCTGTCTGCATGGTGCCGTAGACGCGGTTGACGCGGCCAAGGAACATGGCCGGGCCATCGCCGGCGGCGTTGAAATTGTCATCCGGCTTGGCCAGGTCGTTGCGCGCCACCGGCCGCGCCAGATAAGGCGTGATGATGATGACCAACTCGCTTTCGTTGCGGACGAAATCGCGGCTGCGGAACAGCGTGCCGAGCACCGGGATCTTGGTCAGTCCGGGCAAGCCGTTTACCGCCTGCCTGACGTCGTCGCGGACGAGGCCGGCTATCATCATCGATCCACCCGAAGGCAGTTCCACGGTCGTGTCGGCCAAACGTTTGCGCAGCGATATGACGTTGGTGTCTCCGAAAGAGACCGCGCCTTCGGTGGTCGGTTCGGAAACCGACGTCCTGACCTTCAGGCTGATGCGACCGGGCGACAGCACCACAGGCTGAAATTCCAGGCCGATGCCGTATTCGATTTTCTGAGCCGTCCAAACCCTGTCGGCATTCTGATTGGCATCCGACTTGGCATTTGTAACGGCGCTGACCATATTGTACTCGCCGCCGACCTTGAAGGTCGCCTTCTCGCCGGAGACGGCCGTCAAAGTAGGCTCGGCCAGCGTTTTCATGACGCCGGACTGCTCCATCGCAGTGATGTAGCCCTGCAGAGCAGAGGTGGCAAAATTGACCCCCGAACTCGACAACGGCTTGCCTAGGCCGGGGAAGGTGTCACTGGTCGCATTGAAGCTGATGCCGTTGGAGCTGCCTTTGCCAACCATGTTGACGCCGAGCTGCTTCATCACCGAGCGGCTGACTTCGGCCACGGTCACCTTCAGCGTCACCTGGTCGTCGCCGATGATCTGCAGCAGGTTGACGATCTTCGAGACCCGGCGTTCGGCATCCGGATTGTTGATGTCGACGCCGCCATTGGCATTGCCGCCTGCCGCGGTCTGCGAATACTGACCGGTCGTCGCTTCACCGCCGGACACGAAGATGGTTGCCAGATCGACGGCGCGCTTGGCATCGAGCGGCGTGTCCACCGTCCCGGTCAGGACGACGTTGTCGTTCAGCAACTCGACCTTGATCTCGGCATTCGGAAGGAAGCGCTTGAGATAATCTTCCAATCCGGCGACGTCGCGTTCGACGGCCAGATCCAGGCTGGCGATCTGCTCGCCATTGGGACCGAAGACGAAGATGTTGGTTTCGCCCACCGACTTGCCGAACAGATAGATCCGCCTTGCGGTGCGGGTCACCGCATCGGCGACCGCGGGGTTGGCGACCAGGATGTCGTAGGCGTCGCTCGGCAGATCGATGACCACCGATTTGTTGAGGCCAAGCTTGACACGTTGCGTGGCCGACGACGCCGTGACCCCGACGCTCTTTCCGGCGGCCTTGGCGTCGACAAGGCCACTTGCATGGGCTCCGAGAAAAAGCAGGCCGATGGCCGCAGCCGTGGTGACCGGCAGTCTAGCGACTAACCTCATTTCCTTGCCCCTACTTCGGAAACTTCGCCCGATTTGATCAACCGCACCGTTCCGCGCCGCCCATTGCCGGAAACGAGGTAGTCGGCTTCATCGGTACCCTTTTCCTTGTTGTCGGTGATCGAGCGCAGCGCCAGCGTCAGGCGATCGGCCATCTGCTGGGCGACGGTGATGATCTCGGCCTGCTGCGGCGTCAGCTCCAGCGTCGCCGTCTGTCCGACCCTGGTCTTCTTGCCTTCCTCGTCCTCCTGGATGGTCTGATCGATCGCCAGGACGCGGATGTTCTTGAGGATGGTCTCGGTGGTGAATCCGCTACCGCCGTTGCCGGTGTCGGATCTGCGGGTCATGATGACGTCGACAAAATCGTTAGGCAGTATAAAGCCGCCTGCCGACGTGTCGGCCGAGATCGCGGTGGCGACGGCACGCATGCCGGTGGGCAGGATCGAAGACATGAAGCTCTGCCCCTCGCCGATCAGCTTGGAGCGCCGCAACGGCTCACCGGTGTACATCGCCATGCGGGCGACGGAGCCCTTCAGCTTCTCCCGCGCTTCGGGTTCGGCGGCACGGGTGATGAAATTCGCATTGATGCCATCGGACGGCCAGGACTCCCAGCTGAGATTGTTCTCAAGCGGGCTTCCCATCGGCACGTCGCCGGAAAGCACGAGCACATCCTGCAAGGCGATGGCCGGCGCCTGCGGGGCATCGACGACGACCTGCTGGGGCGGGACCGCCACCATATTCTTGGCAACATAACCTGCACCACCCGCCGCGGCCACCGCCACGCCCAGAATGATCAGTCGGGATGCTGGCATCTGTCCGAACCCTCGCCTTTAGGCAACCACCTAGCCAGGCCGGACTTTGCAGCGGCAATCGTCAAAACAAGGTTAATATAATGCTTACGATCGTGATTAATTCAAGGTTTACATAATTACACGACCATGCTCCGACAAATGAAAAAGGCGGCCAAGCCGCCTCTTTTCAGGATCGATGCCGGAAGGGCAGAGGAGGTTCGCTACATCAGGTCGCCAACCTTGCCAATGCCCATTCCATCAAGGGCGAATCCGGATAGGTCAGCAGCCCGCCAATGCCGAGTGCGATGCCATAGGGAACGCCATTCATCTCGTCGGCGAAATGGCGCAGGACCGGATTGTGACTGGTGTAGGTCGCCAGCGGCGATTTCCGATAGAGGAGAATGGCGAGCGTCAGCAGGCCACCGATGAACGTCGAAGCCACGAGGTAATTGACAAGGTGAATGTTGAGCCCCATCCAGATGGACGTGGCTGCCAAAAGCTTGGCATCGCCGCCGCCCATGCCGCCGAGCGCAAACAGACCGAAAGTCACGGCCAGCACCAGGCCGCCGGCGGCGAAATGCCAGCCATAAGTTGCCCAGTCCATACCCGTCAGTGGCGCAACCACGGCAAAGACGGCCACAAGCAGCACCGGCACCCGATTGGAGATTGTCATCGACAGCGCGTCGGAGATCGCCGCAAAAAGCATGCAAAACGGAAAGACAACGAAGATCAGTGCGTTGAGCATCGGTCTCTCATGGTTGGAAAGGCAACGATGGCTGCAGGTTAGGCGGCTTGGGTTAAGGATTGGTGAGTTCTGCTCATCCGGGTCAAATCCCGAGAAATGTCAGCGCGCTAAGCGGCGCAGCAAGACCAAAGCCAAACGATCTTCAAAAGACAAAAGGGCCGCCAGCGAGGCGGCCCTTCCAGTCTACCCGTCGAAACGGGATGCTAGATCATTACTTACAAGCAGCGTTCGTCGGATCCTTCACGCAATCCGCGATGGTCGTGAACTTGGCGTTCAGGGCATTGCCGAGCTGACCAGCGCCAACCATGATGGCAAGCGCGATGAGAGCGGCGATCAGACCGTATTCGATAGCGGTCGCGCCGGATTCGTCCTTCGCGAAACGTGCGATGAGATTAGACATTCGAGAGCTCCTACTCCACGTGTTACAGCACTTCCGTCAACTTCTGTGGTGGTTGATCGGATGCTGCCAATCTACGGAGAAGCTCTTTCAATCGGCTTAATAAACAGCCTTACCGATTCCTTTCCCGCTTCGAACAGCTTGCGTGGTTAACCGTAAACTAAACGCTGGACAGTAGCTCGCCTGCCCGTGAAGAGCTGTAATTTCACGGCTATCGGCAGGATGCATTGTTACATTAGCTGGCAGCAGGATTGGTGCGAATACCCCGGCGCCGGTCAAGGGTTTAACCGTTGGTTCACCAATCTCCTTCATGTTTCTTTGAACAAGTTTTGCCGCTGTGGAGCGCCTTGATGACTGCCATGAAATCGTCATTCCTGCTTGTCGCGCTTCTCGCCGTCCCGGCTTTTGTGCTGCCGGCCAAGGCCGGAGCCGGCATCGAAGTGACGATGAATCAGGCCAAGATCGTCAAACTGACACGCCCCGCCGACACCATAGTCGTCGGCAATCCGGCGATTGCCGACGCCTCCGTCCAGGATGCATCGACGATCGTACTGACTGGCAAGGGGTTCGGCGTCACCAATCTGGTTGTCCTCGACCACGATGGCAGCCCGATCGTCGACGAGCAGGTGACCGTGGTGCGCCAGGACGCGTCGTCGGTGCGTATCTACAGGCGCGCCTCGGTACAGACCATGTCCTGCACGCCCTATTGCGAAAGCTCGTACAAGAGCGACTCGGAAAAGTCGTCCGAAGCCGAGATGAGCGCTGGGCAGTAAGCGCCTCAGTTGGCTCGATTGTCTCGGGAAAGCCGCGTCGGTTAGCGGCCGGTTAATGTCGCCTGGTCGAATTTAACGGTCATTCAAACCGGAGCTAAATGGGTTCTTGATAGTGGTGCTGACGGTACCGCATCAGGATCGCAGGAACGGGATATGGGCGACGTTTTGGACGAGGATTCAGAACGCGAGATCTGCAAGGCCAAGGCAGGGCGCGTGACGTTTGCCCGTCGTTTCCTTCGTGATCGGCGCGGCAGCACGGCGATAGAATTCGCGATGCTTGCGCTACCGTTTGCGGCTCTCGTCTTCGCCATCCTCGAGAGCTGCGTTTCATTTGCCGGACAGGAGGTGATGGCCAACATCACCGATGATATCGCCCGTCAGTTGCGTACTGGCCAGTTGAGGCAAGCCGATGTGACGGAAGAGAAGCTGAAGGGCTTGGTCTGCGCCAGACTCGAGATCATTGTCGCGAAGGGTTGCCCCGGTTTGCTGGTGGATCTGCGCCCGTTCAAGACCTTTGCCGGGGCAGCCAGTGCGGGTTTCACGATTTCCGGCTCGACCATCACGCTGACGGGCAAGGATCCGGATACAGGCAAGGACCCGGCTTTCGGGACCCCTACAATAGGTCCGGCAGAATCAAAGAACATGCTGCGGGTCTTTTACCCTTGGCCGGTCATGACCGATTTCATGGCTCAATACATGTCGAATATGGATGGCGGCAAGACTCTGCATTACGCGACGACAACGTGGCAAAACGAGCCATTCGACAACTGAAATTGCACGTGTAAGCAAAAGGAAAAGTGCATGTTTCGTGCGGGGGCACATCCGGGGATGTCGGTTAGCTGGAAGAGAGCGGAGCGGTTTTTTTCCGATCGGCGCGGCATAGCGGCCGTCGAGTTTGCCCTCATCGTGCCTGTCTTGCTGATCATGTATTTCATTACGATGGAGGCCTCGCAAGCCATCGAGGCCAGCAAGAAGGTCAGCCGCATCAGCTCCATGGTTGCCGACCTCGTCACGCAGCAAACGTCGGTGGTCAACGCAGATCTCACCGACATCATGAAGATCGGCAACTCCAGCCTTCAGCCTTACAACCGCTCGGTCGCCAATATCTCCATTACGGCAATCGACATCAGAACCGACCCGAACAATCCGATACCGCAAGCAAAGGTGGCGTGGTCCTGGAGCGTGCTGGATGGGAAGACTGGCCGCGACTCCAACCCGACAACTTCCACCACCGTTCCGGCGACGCTCAATGTTGCGGGGACTTTCCTCATTCGTGTCAAAACCACTCTAGCATACCAACCGATCATCTCCTGGTCGGAAGGCTCCGAAAAGCCGCTCGGATTTATCTCGGCTTTCAACGAAGGCAAGATAACGATGAGCGAAACCTACTATCTCAGGCCGCGCCGGACCACGTCGATCCCCTGCAGCGATTGCTGAAGCAGCTCTGGCCCATCCGACCCCGGCTTTATTGCGCGCCGCTGTCGGTGCTGCCCGACACCAGGCGCACGATGGAATCGGCCATCGCATAGTCACTCGCAGCGGCGAGCGTGAACCCTCCCGAATGTTTCGATTCCACGAAATCGTAGACTTCCGGCGACTGCGATCTGAGATTGGTGAGGAAGACGGTCAGTCGGCGTTTGGCTTCGGGGTCGAGATCGCTGCGGACGGCGTGAGGGCCGTATCTGAGCACGCCGGAGGTCCAGATGATCTGGAGCGCGGCTTCTGGAATGCCCGCCGCCTCCAGTCGCGCCGCCGTGCCGTCCGGATCAGCCGGCTGATCGCCAGCAATCGCCGTCCGGTTTTCCGCCGTGGCCCGCTCCCAGCCGAACAAGGCATCGGCCTGGCCATCGACCAGCATCGCTTCTGCGGCGGCAGCCGAGCCGGCATGAGCGAGGAATGGCGCATCCTGGCTGATCTTGATGCCGTCGGCCGCCAGCCCGGCGAGCGGTAGAAGCGAACCGCCGACATTGTCGGAAGGCGCCATGGCGATGCGGTGCGTTTCCAGGGCCGCGAGATCGGAAAGCCTGCCGTCGCGCGTCAAAAGCACGGAGCGGATGCCCGTGGCACCGTCGGCATCGACCGGCGCCACAAGAGGTTCGACGCAGCCGCAGCGCTCCGAGGCGGTGGCGTAGGCGGTCGCCGAATAGACCGCGTACTGAATCCGGCCATTGGCCTGTGCCTCTATCAGCGCCGCATAGTCATGCGCGACGACGAATTCCACCTTCATGCCGAGCGCCCTGCCGTAGGCGTCAGTCAGCATGGCCAGACCCGGAACCGTGTTGCCGGCGCCCGGCTCGGCAACGATGCCGATCCGAAACGTGCCGATCTGGTCGCGCCAGTCGGCGTGCGCGGCGAGCTGCGAGGCCAGCAGCGCTACAGTGGTCGCCAGTGCACTCCAACCCAGGTCAGCCCGTCTCATCGATCCATGCCCCGCACGCCGTTCCTTGAAGCGCATCGCATGTCTCAAGGATGCGTACAGCGCGCCTGCCCGACTTCGCGACCATCGCGTCAGGCCGTTGCCGCCTGGTTTACGATTTGCCAATGCCGCGACGGGACCTTATGTCTGGTCAACCAGACTGGCAATGACGGCACCGATGGCACGCGCTTTCCTCTTCGTTCTCGATTCTTTCGGCATTGGCGGCGCCGCCGATGCCGAACCCTATGGCGACGCCGGCTCGAACACATTCGGACATATCGCGCTGGCCTGCGCGGAAGCCCGCGCCGATCGCGAGGGCCTGCGCGAGGGACCGCTGAAGGTGCCCACCATGGTTTCGCTCGGTCTCGGCCGCGCAGCAGAAACCGCAACCGGCTTCCAATTCGACAGCAAAGCCGCTGTTTCAGCCTCCGCTTTCCACGGCGCCGCGCAGGAGATTTCGAGCGGCAAGGATACGCCGTCGGGTCACTGGGAAATCGCCGGGCTGCCCGTGCGGTTCGACTGGGGCTATTTCCCCGATAAGGTGCCCACCTTCCCTGCCGAACTGACCGAAGCGATGATCCGCGAGGGTAAGGTGCCGGGCATTCTCGGCAACTGCCATGCGCCCGGCACGGAGATCATCGAGCGCTTCGGCGAGGAGCATATCCGCACTGGCCAGCCGATCTGCTACACCTCGGTCGATTCCGTCCTGCAGATAGCAGCGCACGAAGTTCATTTCGGCCTGGAGCGGCTCTACGAGTTCTGCAAGACGGTACGCCGGCTGGTCGATCCGCTGAAGATCGGACGGGTGATCGCACGGCCTTTCCTGGGCGAAACATCGGCCACCTTCGAGCGCACCTACAACCGCCATGACTACGCCGTGCCGCCGCCTGAGCCGACGCTGCTCGACCGCTTGACCGGGCGCGGCAGCCGGGTGATCGCGGTCGGCAAGATCGGCGACATCTTCGCCCATCGCGGTATCTCGGAAGTACGCAAGGCGCCCGGCAACATGGCAATGTTCGACAAGGCGCTGGGTGCGATGGACGATGCCGGCGACGGCGACCTGGTGTTCGCCAATTTCGTCGACTTCGACACCGATTTCGGCCATCGCCGCGACGTCGCCGGCTATGCTGCAGCGCTCGAAGCCTTCGACCGCCGGCTGCCCGAGGCACTGGCAAAGCTGAAGCCGGGCGATCTGCTCATCCTCACCGCCGACCATGGCAACGATCCGACATGGCGAGGCACCGACCACACGCGCGAACGCGTCCCGGTCATCGGCACCGCACCGGGTCTCACGGGCGGCGACATCGGGCTCAGGACCACCTTCGCCGATATCGGCGAGACGGTCGCCGAACACCTCAAGCTGGCGCGCGGCCGCCACGGCGCTTCCTTCCATGCGGCGATAGGCGGCCATGCCTGAACTGCCCGAGGTCGAAACCGTCCGGCGCGGCCTGCAGCCGGTTCTGGAAAGCGCGCGGATCGTACGCGTCGAGGCGCGCCGGCCCGATCTCAGATTTCCGTTTCCGGCGAAATTTGCGCAGCGGCTGACCGGCAAGACGGTCATCGCGCTTGGCCGCCGCGCCAAATATCTCACCATACACCTGGACGATGGCCCGGTGATGATCTGCCATCTCGGCATGTCGGGCTCGTTCCGCATCGAGACCGCCGATGAGAAAGAGACGCCCGGCACGTTCCATCAAGAGCGCTCGAGGAATGCCAAGCACGACCATGTGGTGTTCCATGTCGTGTCGCCTGTCGGCGTCCAGTCTCGCGTGGTCTTCAACGACCCGCGTCGGTTCGGCTTCATGCTGTTTGCGGAAGGCCTGGCCGAGGCGCATCCGATGCTCGCGGGACTGGGCGTCGAGCCGACCGGCAATGCGCTGGAAGGCGCCCTGCTCGCCTCTCTGCTGAAGGGCCGCAGATCGCCGTTGAAGGCGGCGCTGCTCGACCAGAAGCTGATTGCCGGGCTCGGCAATATCTATGTGTCGGAAGCGCTGTGGCGCGCCGGCCTTTCGCCATTGCGCGAGGCAGGCACCATCGCCGGGACCAGCAAGAAGGCCAAGGAACAGAGCGAACGACTGGCCGAGGCAATCCGTTCGGTGATCGCCGATGCGATCGCCGCCGGCGGGTCTTCGCTGCGCGACTATGTGCACACAGACGGGTCGCTGGGCTATTTCCAGCATTCCTTCGCGGTCTACGATCGCGAAGGCGAGCCCTGTCCGACGCCCGGCTGTCGCGGCCACATCGAGCGCATCGTGCAAAGCGGCCGCTCGACCTTTTATTGCCGGACGTGCCAGCGGTAAGCTAGACGGTCCTTCAGTGCCGCAACCAGGAGGCCAGCCCATGAGCTATGAAACCATCATCGTCGAGACGCGCGGCAAGGTCGGCCTGATCACGTTGAACCGGCCTAAGGCGCTCAACGCGCTGAACGCGCAGGTGCTGGCGGATTTGCTGACGGCGGCAAAGGGGTTCGACGCCGATCCCGGCATCGGCGCCATGGTCATCACCGGTTCCGAGAAGGCTTTTGCGGCGGGCGCCGACATCAAGGAAATGCAGGCCGTCACCTACGCGGAGGCCTATGTGCAGGATTTCTTCGTCGGCTGGGAAGAGTTTACCCGTGCGCGCAAGCCGATGATCGCCGCTGTCGCGGGCTATGCGCTGGGCGGCGGCTGCGAACTGGCGATGATGTGCGATTTCATCATTGCCGCCGACACGGCCAAGTTCGGCCAACCCGAAATCACGCTTGGCGTCATTCCCGGCATGGGCGGCTCGCAACGGCTGACCCGCTTTGTCGGCAAGTCGAAGGCCATGGACATGTGCCTGACCGGTCGGATGATGGATGCCGCCGAAGCCGAGCGCAGCGGCCTGGCCTCGCGCGTCGTGCCGGCCGGCGAGTTGATCGAGGAGGCGATGAAGGCCGCGGCCAGGATATCAGAGTTTTCACTGCCATCGGTGATGATGGCCAAGGAGGCAGTCAACCGCGCCTACGAGACGACGCTGGCGGAGGGACTGCGCTTCGAACGCCGGCTGTTCCACTCGCTGTTTGCGCTCGACGACCAGAAGGAAGGGATGGCAGCCTTTGCCGAGAAGCGGAAGCCGAATTTCACCAATCGCTAGAGTGGCGGCGGCGAGGACCAAAAAGAAGCCAAAGCGGCGTTGACGCGCCGGAAAAGCTGAACTATAAGCCGCTCCAACCGAGGCGGCCGTTGGCTGCCCGTTTGTTTTTTGCGCCCTGCGGCATCCCGCATGCGCCCACCAGATCAGAAGAGAGGCATCATGGCCAATACCTCCTCGGCCAAAAAGGCAACGCGCAAGATCGCCCGCCGCGCAGCGATCAACAAGAACCGCCGCTCGCGCGTGCGTACATATGTCCGCCAGGTCGAAGAGGCACTGGCTGCCGGCGACAAGGCAGCCGCGCTGGAAGCCTTCAAGACCGCAGAGCCGGAATTGATGCGCGCCGCGACCAAGGGCGTGATCCATAAGAATACGGCATCGCGCAAGGTGTCGCGTCTGGCTCACCGCCTCAAGGTGCTGTCGGCCTGATTGACCGTTCCTGAACTGTCGTTCTTTCAAACCCGGCCAATCGTGCCGGGTTTTTTCGTTTGCCGGCAAGCACTTAAAAAGAACGGCCGCAAAGCACGCCCGAGCCGCATTCCAGAGTCTGGAATGCTTTGCCGGCACATACACTCCCACTGATATTCCAATCCGCCGAAACGGCCCACGCCAATAAATTTGGCTGTCACAAATTGCTGATATTTTTCAACGACTTGCTGGAAGTGATCCACAGCTTGTTCACATCGCCTGTGGGCGATAGGCAGCAAGTTGGTGTCAAGCGAATTATTTCAGAAAATTTCAAACCGCACAGCCATTTTCATATTCGCGGCAAAAGGGTTTGAATCCCAATGGCTTTGTCAAAATATGCGCTTCCAGCACGGAGCCCGAACCGTTGTTCATCAACCAGATTCCTTAAAAATCCGTTAGAGGTGGCCTTGCCCTATCCACAGCGATTTCGGTAATGTCGATCTATCGAAAGGGACGGGCCATTAGCCCTTAACCCAGCCTGAATCGGCCAGCTAACAGTGGCAGAATTCATGACGTGGATCAATTCCGCGAACGGGTATGGCTTGCCTTTTCGATACGATAGGGGACTGGCGTAATTGTACATGGCAGCTTGATGGCGCACCGGCGTTTTCGCCGGGCAGCACCGCTTTGCCCGAACATGTCAGACGGACTGGCTTTAAGCAGCCGGGACCGATCCCTTTTTGACGAGGCAACGTCATCCGCCGGCGGCGGCGGTGGTGTTGTAGCGAAGATACGGTCGCCGGAAACATGGGTGCAGGAGGCGCACTCCCGGCGGGAAAAAGGTACAAAGGAAAAAGGGACGCACAATCATGCAGAGCGGCATCGAGCGGGAGCTTACGGGCGACCTGCCATTTCCCGGAACATTGGTCGGAGCGCACGATATGGTGGCTTCCAGCGACGCGGAACAGAAGTTCGACCGGGTCAAGGCCCAGTTGAAGGCGCGCCTGGGAACCGAGGTCTATTCGAGCTGGTTCGGCCGTATGAAGGTGGCTGAGGCTTCCCGGGGCATTGTACGCATCTCGGTGCCCACGGCCTTCCTGCGCTCGTGGATCAATGGCCATTATCTCGATCTCATCGCCGATCTGTGGAAGCACGAGGATCCCGAAATCCTCAAGATCGAGATGGTCGTGCGCACCGCGACCCGTCCTGCCCGCAATGGCGTCGAACCCGAGGCCGTGCCGGCGCGCAAGATGACCAAGCATACGCAGACCGCATTGGCGGCCGGCACGGTCGGCCCCGGCAGGATGGAGCGGGCGCCCGCCCCTCGTCCCGGCACGCCGGTCGAGAGCGAATTCCGGCACAATGTGCTGGGGTCGCCGCTCGACCCGCGCTACACGTTCGGCTCCTTCATCGAAGGCCCGTCGAACCGGGTGGCTTTCGCCGCAGCCAAAGCCGTGGCGGAATCGCAGTCGAGCGCGGTGCGCTTCAACCCGCTGTTCCTTCATGCAACCGTCGGGCTCGGCAAGACGCACCTTTTGCAGGCGATTGCGGCCGAATCCCTGAAACAGAACCCGAAATCGCGCGTCGTCTATCTGACGGCCGAATATTTCATGTGGCGCTTCGCCACCGCGATCCGCGACAACAATGCGCTGACGCTGAAGGAACAGCTGCGCGACATCGACCTCTTGATCATCGACGACATGCAGTTCCTGCAGGGCAAGTCGATCCAGCACGAATTCTGCCATCTCATCAACATGCTGCTCGACAGCGCCAAGCAAGTGGTGGTAGCCGCCGACAGGCCGCCGTCGGAACTGGAATCGCTGGAACCGCGGGTGCGCTCGCGCCTCAATGGCGGTGTCGCGCTGGAAATGTCGGCGCCGGACTTCGCCATGCGCATCGGCATGCTCAAACTTCGGCTTGCCACCGCCAAGGTCGACGATGCATCGCTTAATATTTCGGAGGAGATCCTCAACCATGTCGCCCGCACGGTGACCGGCAGCGGTCGTGAGCTGGAGGGCGCGTTCAACCAGCTGCTGTTTCGTCAGTCGTTCGAGCCGGCGATCACCATCGACCGCATCGACGAGATCCTCGGCCACATCTATCGCTCTGGCGAGCCGAAGCGGGTGCGCATCGAGGACATCCAGCGCATCGTGGCGCGCCACTACAATGTGTCGAAGACCGAGTTGCTGTCCAACCGGCGCACGCGCACCATCGTCAAGCCCAGGCAGGTCGCCATGTACCTGTCGAAGGTATTGACGCCGCGCTCGCTGCCGGAGATCGGCCGGCGTTTCGGCGGCCGCGACCATACCACGGTGCTGCATGCGGTGCGCAAGATCGAGGACCTTTCCGGCGTCGACAACACGCTGGCGCAAGAACTGGAACTGTTGCGCAGGCTGATCAACGACCAAGCCTGATCGACGCGGCAAACGGAGCGCCGGGTTAGAGTATTCGGTCGTCGCGCTTTAAATTCTCTTGTTTTGATGCATGTCGTTGTTCCAAAACCGCTGCGCAGTTTTGGGCGACATGCACCGGTTGCCGGCCAACGTCTGCTTTATCCCCAGAAAGCCCGCTTAACCGGCGCGAACCGGTGGCCCGGACTTGCGTTTGCTGGCTTTTTCCTGTCAGTTTGCATAGATTCTGAGCCTGTTCAGACCTTTCGCGGGGCGCCGCCCACTGGTGACCCGTCCATTCATTCAAGCGAGCCTGTTTCGTCATGCGTGTTATCCTGGAACGGTCCAATCTCCTGAAGTCGCTCAACCACGTTCATCGCGTGGTCGAGCGGCGCAATACCATACCGATCCTGTCGAACGTGCTGCTCAGCGCCGAGGGCGCCAGCCTTGAAATGAAAGCCACCGACCTCGACCTCGAAGTGACCGAAGCGACGCCGGCAAAGGTCGAGCGCGGCGGGGCGACGACGGTTCCGGCGCACCTGCTCTACGACATCGTGCGCAAGCTGGCCGACGGCGCCGAAGTGATGCTGAAGACCGACGAGGACGGCAACGCCATGACGGTGACGTCGGGCCGCTCGAGCTTTCGCCTGCAATGCCTGCCGCAGTCCGATTTCCCTGAGCTTTCGGCGGGATCCTTCTCACACATCTTCCGGCTCGATTCCGTCGCCCTGAGAGGCCTTATCGAAAAGACCCAGTTCGCCATCTCCACCGAAGAGACGCGCTACTATCTCAACGGCATCTACCTGCACACGCATGAAACCGGCGGCAAGCTGAAGCTGCGTTCGGTGGCGACCGACGGCCACCGCCTGGCGCGCGCCGAAATCGACGCTCCGGCCGGGTCCGAAGGCATGCCGGGCATCATCATTCCGCGCAAGACGGTCAGCGAGTTGCAGAAGCTGGTCGACGATCCCGATGTCGCGGTGACCACCGAATTGTCCGACACCAAGATCCGCTTCACCATCGGCAGCGTGGTTCTGACCTCGAAGCTGATCGACGGCACTTTCCCGGACTACCAGCGCGTCATCCCGACCGGCAACGACAAGAAGCTGATCATCGACCGCCAGAGCTTCGCCGCCGCCGTCGATCGCGTCTCGACCATCTCCTCCGAACGCGGCCGCGCGGTGAAGCTTTCGATCACCGAAGGCCAGGTGACGCTTGCCGTCAACAATCCGGATTCGGGCAGCGCCACCGAGGAACTGGCCGCTGATTACTCCTCAGACCCGATCGAGATCGGCTTCAACGCCAAATATCTGCTCGACGTCGCTGCTCAACTGACCGGCACGGAAGCCAAGTTCATGCTGGCCGATGCCGGCTCGCCGACGCTGATCCACGACATGGCCGATGAGACCGCGCTCTACGTGCTGATGCCGATGCGGGTGTAGCAGCCGCACTGCGGCACACTGCAGCATAGTGATTGCGGCGACTTCTACAGGCGGATAGCGGTTGCCGGAACAAAATCACATAAGTAAGCTCACACTTACGAACTTCCGCAATTATGCGGCGTTGTCGATCGGCTTTTCACCCGGCGCGGTGGTGTTTTCCGGCGACAATGGCGCCGGCAAGACCAATCTCCTGGAAGCCATCTCGCTGCTGACGCCTGGCCGCGGCCTGCGCCGGGCGCCCTATGTCGACGTGGCCCGCGAAGGCGGCGATGGCGGCTTTGCGCTGCACGCAAGGCTCGACGGGCCGGAGGGGCAGGTCGAGATCGGCACCGGCATCACCGGGGGTGAAGCGGCCGGCGAGGGCGGTCGCAAGGTGCGCATCAATGGCGCGCCGGCACGGTCGGCCGACGCCATGCTGGAATGGCTGCGCGTCGTCTGGCTGACGCCGGCCATGGACGGCCTGTTCCCCGGACCTGCCGCGGACCGGCGGCGCTTTCTCGACCGGCTGGTTTTGGCTGTCGATCCCGGCCACGGCCAGCGCGCGCTCGACTATGAGAAGGCGATGCGCGGACGTAACCGATTGCTTACGGAAGGTTCGCGAGACGGCGCATGGTTCGACGCCATCGAGATGCAAATGGTCGAAACCGGCGTGGCGATTGCCGCGGCGCGCGCCGAGCTGGTGCGCCTGCTGGCCGCCATGATCGACAGGTTGCCGTCCAGCGGGCCGTTTCCGCAAGCCGACATCAGCCTCTTCGGCGACCTTGAAAGCCATGTCGCCTCAGCACCCGCTGTGGATGTCGAGCAACGCTATCGCGACGCCCTTGCCGACGGCCGCGAGCGCGACCGCGCCGCCGGACGCACGCTCGACGGCCCGCACCGTTCGGATCTGCTGGTGCGCCACCGCCCCAAGGCGATGCCGGCCGAACTCTGCTCGACCGGAGAGCAGAAGGCGCTGCTGGTCGGCATCGTGTTGTCGCACGCAAGGCTGACCGGCGAGATGTCGGCGATGACGCCGATCCTGCTGCTCGACGAGATTGCCGCGCATCTCGATGCCGGCCGGCGCGCCGCGCTGTTCTCGATCCTGGAGGAGCTGAACTGCCAGGCCTTCATGACCGGAACCGACGCCGCGCTGTTTTCCAGCCTGAGGGGACGCGCGCAGTTCCTCACCGTCGACCACGGCACGGTTGGGCCAACCGAAGAGACCTGACAAGGTTTTTGCTCCGCTATATGGTCGGGCAATGACCCCTGCCGCCCTCACCGACGAAGAACTCGAACGCTATGCCCGCCACATCGTGCTGCCTGAGATCGGCGGCGCCGGCCAGCAGAGGCTGAAGCGGGCGCGAGTGCTGGTGATCGGCGCCGGCGGCCTCGGCGCGCCGGTGCTGGAATATCTCGCTGCCGCAGGCGTCGGCACGCTTGGCATCGTCGACGACGATATTGTCTCGCTGTCCAATCTGCAGCGGCAAGTGATCCACGCCACCGATACGGTCGGCACGGCGAAGACTGAGAGCGCCAAAGCAGCGATCGCTCGGATCAATCCCCATGTCGCGGTGGAATTGCACGATTTCAGGCTGACGGCCGACAATGCTGCCGTTCTCGTGGCGCGCTACGACGTGGTCGTCGACGGCTCCGACAATTTCGAGACGCGCTATTTGGTGGCGGATGCCTGCGCGGCGGAAAAGCGGCCGCTCGTGCATGCCGCCGTCGGCCGCTTCGACGGCTCGGTTACGGTGTTGATGCCGTTCGGCACCGGCACCGACGGCAGACCGAACCCTGGATATCGCGACCTCTTTCCTGAAGCGCCGCCGGAAGGACTGGTGCCGTCCTGCGCGGTGGCCGGGGTCGTCGGTGCGCTGACCGGCGTCATCGGCACCTTGCAGGCAATGGAAGCCATCAAGCTGATCACCGGTATCGGCGAACCACTGGTCGGCCGGCTGCTGCTCTACGATGCACTGTCGGCGCGCTTCGACACGATCCGTTACAAGAGAAACTGAGCTTATGGATCAGTCCACCAGCGTCCTTGTTACGCAGCTTGCCTCCGATTTCGAGCGCTGGGACGAACTGCTCAGCCTGATCATGCGCGCCTTTGCACCGATGGACGGCGTCATCGACCCGCCCTCCTCGGCACATCTGCTGAACGCCGGAAACCTCAGGGACAAGGCTGGCCGAGAGACCGTGTTGCTGGCCCTGCAGGATGACAGGATCGCCGGCTGCGTTTTCGCGCTGGAGAGAGCCGATGATTTCTACATCGGCAAGCTCGCCGTCGAACCTGAGCTTCAAGGGCAAGGCATCGGCAGGCGGCTGATGCAGGCTGTCGAATTTCTCGCCCGCAGCCGGAACAAACCGGCCATCGAACTGCAGACGCGAATCGAACTGACCGTAAATCATGCAACCTTTGCCGGTCTCGGCTTTCGCGAGACTGAACGCACCGCGCATGACGGCTATGACCGGCCGACCTCGATCACCTTGCGCAAGGAGTTGGCGTGAGCCTTGCACTCAGCTCACAGGAGCAGACAGTCGCCTCCGGCCATGACGGGGCGGCGATGGCGATGCGCATCGTTGCCGAAAGCGCTGCGCTGCTCGGCGCGCCGCGACTTATCCCGATCGCCTCGACGCATATAGACGGCGCGCTCTATCACGGCGATTCCGGCACGCTGTTTGCCGAAAGGCTGGTCGATAGCGGCGCCAGGGTCGCGGTGCGCTCGACGCTCAATGTCGGCGCGCTCGACCTGATGGGCTGCTCGCGCGTGCGCCTCGAAGAGCCGGCGCGCGGCATGGCGCGACGAATGATGGAGGCCTACCGCAAACTGGGCTGCGAGCAGAGCTGGACCTGCGCGCCCTATCAGGCCGGCCACAGGCCGGCGCTTGGCAGCGATGTCGCCTGGGGTGAATCCAACGCGGTGGTGTTCTGCAATTCGGTTCTGGGGGCACGCACCAACCGCTATGGCGACTTCCTCGACATCGCCTGCGCCATATCGGGCCGCGCGCCGGATTACGGCCTGCATCGCCCCGAGAACCGGCAGGCACGGCTGTTGTTCGATGTGTCCGGCCTATCCGCCTCGTTCCTTGGCTCCGAGATCGCCTGGCCGGTGCTGGGCAACCTCTACGGCCGTGAGGTCGGCAATGCGATCGGCGTCGTCACCGGCATATCCAGCCATCCCGGCGAGGATGCGCTGAAGGCCTTCGGCGCGGCGGCGGCATCGTCGGGCGCCGTCGGCCTGTTCCACATTGCCGGCGTGACGCCCGAGGCGCCCGACGCCGAGACCATCCTGGTGGGCGGCAGGCCGGAAACGATGATCCGCGTAACGCCGGAGATGGCCATGAAGGCCCGCGCCGGCCTGTCCACCGCAGCCACGCAGACCGCCATCGATGCCGTGGCGATCGGCAGTCCGCATCTGTCTTTGGCCGAATTCGATGCACTTGAGCGGCTGATTGGCGGGCGGCGGCTCAGCGTGCCGATTTACGCCTGCACCGGCCGCCACGTGCTCACCAGGCTGGAGCAGAACGGCAAGCGCAAGATGCTCGAAGCCAGCGGCGTCATCATCGTCGCCGACACCTGCGTGGTGGTGACGCCGATCCTGCCGGATCTGGCCGGCGGCGTGCTGATGACCAATTCGGGAAAATTCGCGCACTACGCGCCGGGCAATACCGGTTACGCCGTGCTTTACGGCTCGCTGGCCGACTGCGTGGAAAGCGCAGTTGCCGGTAAGCCCAGGTTTACGGACATCGCCGCATGAATGCTGCAGCCGACATACTGGTGCCGGGCAGCGGAGGCGAAGGGCTGGCCTTGGTGCTGACCGCGCCAATCAGCTTCTGGGGTGGCGTCGATCCGAAGAGCGGCCGCATCGCCGATGTCCGTCACCCGCATCATGGCGAGACCATTTCCGGGCGTGTGCTGTTCCTGCCCGGCACGATCGGCTCGTCCTCAGCGTCAGCCGTGCTGATGGAACTCGTCCACAATGGCCATGCGCCGACGGCACTCGTGCTGCACGAGCCGGACGCGATCCTGCTGCTTGGCTTGATCGTGGCCAGGGAAATGGGCTGGCCGACGCCGGTAGCGCTCAAGCTCGAGCGCGACGATTTTGAGGCCTATCGCGGCAAGCGTGTGAGTGTCGCGGCGGATGGCGCCCTCACAACCGCATCCTGAACGCGGCCCGCTTCAAGTCCGTAGCGGCAGCACGCGGTCCGGCGGCCGGTGGCCGTCGAAGAAGGCGCGGATGTTGATGATCACCTTCTCGCCCATGTCGATGCGGCCCTCGATCGTCGCCGAACCCATATGCGGCAAAAGCACGACCTTGTTCTTCGCGGCAAGCTTCAGCAGTTTCGAGTTCAGCGCCGGTTCGTGCTCGTAGACGTCGAGCCCGGCGCCGGCGATCTTGCCGTCCTGGATCAGCTTGACCAGCGCTTCCTCGTCGATGATGTCGCCACGCGCGGTGTTGACCACATAGGCGGTGGGCTGAAGCAGAGCCAGGCGCCGCGCCGAAAGCAGATGAAAGGTCGCCGGCGTCGACGGGCAATTGACCGAGATGATGTCCATGCGGGCAAGCATCTGGTCGAGGCTTTCCCAATAGGTCGCCTCAAGCCCTTCCTCGACCGCCGGCAGCACGCGATGGCGGTTATGGTAGTGGATCGACAGGCCGAAAGCCTTGGCGCGCCTGGCAACCGCGGTGCCGATGCGGCCCATGCCGACAATGCCGAGGCGCTTGCCCCAGATGCGCCGGCCGAGCATCCAGGTCGGCGACCAACCGGCCCATTTCTTATCGCTGGTGAGCACATTGGCGCCTTCGGCCAGCCGCCGCGGGCCGGCCAGCATCAGCGCCATGGTCATGTCGGCCGTATCCTCGGTCAGCACGTTCGGCGTGTTGGTGACGGTAATGCCTTTCCTGGCCGCCGCCGCCACATCGATCTTGTCGACGCCATTTCCGAAATTGGCGATCAGCTTGAGATTGTCGCCGGCCTGGGCAATCAGCGCCGCATCGATCTGGTCGGTGATGGTCGGCACCAGCACATCGGCTTCCTTGATCGCCGCGACCAGCTCCGGCTGCGTCATCGGGCGGTCCTCGACATTCAGCCTGGCGTCGAAGAGTTCGCGCATGCGGGTCTCGACCGGATCGGGCAGCTTGCGCGTGATGACGACGAGAGGCCGTTTTTTGCCTGCCATTGTTTCCTCGAACCCGATCTCGTTGAGACCTCTTTAACCAAGACAGGCGAAACTGAATACCGGTCGCGGTGCCTGCCACTCCTGTAACAAGCGGTGCCGCCGAAGACAAAGAAAAAGGGGCGCCCGGACCAAAGGGCACGCGCCGAAAGGAATGAAAGTGTCTGGTTTCGCGTCGCTTCGCCTGATCCTCAGCGCAGCGCTTCTCGGCGCTCTCCTGCATTCCCCGCAAGCCGCGGCGCAAGGTGCCGCCGCACCTGTGCAGACGGTCACGCTCGGGCCGAGCGGCCTGCCGCTGCCGCGTTTCGTCAGCCTGAAATCGGCTCGCGTCAACTCGCGCGTTGGCCCCGGCGCCAACTATTCCGTCGACTGGATGTACACAAAGGCCGGCCTGCCGATGGAAATCATCCAGGAATTCGATACCTGGCGGCGGGTGCGCGATGCCGATGGCTCGGAGGGTTGGATCAACCAGTCGCTGCTGTCCGGCCGCCGGACCGCGATCGTCGCCCCTTGGCAACGCACCAAAGGTGGCCGAATCAATCTGCTCGACGATGCCGATAAGGACGCCAGCGTCATCGCCATCATCGAGCCGGGCGTTACGGGCACGATCAAAACCTGCGATGGCCAGTGGTGCGAAATGACCTTCGACGGCCACACCGGCTGGATCGCCCAGTCGCAGGTGTGGGGCGCCTATCCCGGCGAGCACGTCAAGAATTGAGATTGCTGGAGGCCTAACGGCCGATACGGCCGAGATGGGTGTCCTGAAAACCGGTCGACAGTTTGAGACCGTAGCCGAGCGCGCGGTCGACGGCGATGTGGATGATCCAGATCAGACCAATCGCGGTCGCCGTCGAATCGGCCAGAACATATCCGGCGAGGGCCAGCAACAGCGGGACGATCAAGATGTGCAACGCGTTGTAAGCGACAGCGCCGATCCGTGCCCCGGCGAGATAGCCCAGCATCGACAGGTCGGGCGCCAGAATAAGCAGGGCGAACAGCCACCAGGAAACGCCTGACGCGGCATAGGCGACTATAGCCACGACCGCGACCGCAACCCATTCGAGCCGGATTGCAAAATCGACAGGTTTCACGGGTTGGGGCTTAAACGCTGCGCTTCGGGCGCAGCCTCACCACGATGTCGACATTGGCGATCTCCATGCCTGCGGGTGGCTCCGGCAGGTTGGAGACGGTCACCGGACCGCTTTCTATATCGAAGATCCTGTTTTCGCCTTCGATGTAAAAATGATGGTGATCGGAGGTGTTGGTGTCGAAATAGGTCTTGGACCCCTCGACCGCCAGGATGCGCAGCAGGCCGGCCTGGGTGAACTGGTGAAGCGCGTTGTAGACGGTGGCGAGCGAGACCGGCACGCCGGCGGCGACCGCCTCTTCATGCAGTTCCTCGGCCGAAAGGTGGCGGTCGCCCTTGGCAAACAGCAGATCGGCCAGCGCAATGCGTTGGCGTGTCGGCCTAAGGCCGGCTTCGCGAACCCGCTTGTCCACAGCGACATTTTCCTTCCGGCAGCCCAGATCCATCTATCCGTCCAAGCCCACAGTTCTGCCTCAAGACACGCCCAGAGTGGCGAAAAAACGTCATCGGCCGAAACTGGATACCTCCCGACATATATTCTGTTGGCCGAATACGATCAATAGAGCGACGTGCGTCCAGTTGGACGCACCAACTGCGCTCTATCACTCTTTTGGCGTCGCATCGTGCTTTCCGGAAATCGAATCGATTTCCAGGCCGATGCGAGAGCGCGCATTGACCCGGGCAGACGGGCGGGTTAAGCGCAAACGCCGGTTTCCGGCCCGAAAGGGATTGTGTTAGGAAACCAACGACAAGGGCGCCCCACCGCCCAGGACGATCATGGGGACGAGACATATGGCGGGTAAATCCAGCTACGGTTATGAGGAATTGCTCGCCTGCGCCCGCGGCGAGCTGTTCGGGCCTGGCAACGCCCAGCTGCCCTACCCGCCGATGCTGATGTTCGATCGCATCACCGAGATCAGCGAAACCGGCGGCGCCCACGACAAGGGCTTCATCCGCGCCGAATTCGACATCAAGCCGGACCTGTGGTTCTTCGCCTGCCATTTCATCGGCAATCCGGTCATGCCGGGCTGCCTCGGCCTCGACGCCATGTGGCAATTGACGGGGTTTTACCTCGGCTGGCTCGGCGAGCCGGGCAAGGGCATGGCGCTGTCGACCGGCGAAGTCAAGTTCAAGGGCATGGTGACGCCATCGGTCAAGAAGGTCGAATACGGCATCGATTTCAAGCGCGTGATGCGCGGACGCCTGGTGCTCGGCATCGCAGATGGCTGGCTTAAGGCCGACGGCGAACCCATATACGCGGCGACAGACCTCAAGGTGGGGTTGTCCAAGCAATCGGCCGCCTGACCGGCGCCACTGCAGCAGGGCGTTCCGGACGCGCAACGACGCTGCGGCATTTTGATTTTGCGTATGATCGCCGGCCAAAACCGGCTACGGTTTCGGGATCATCCGCTGGAAGGAGTTGCGAATGAGAAGGGTCGTCGTCACAGGCCTCGGCATCGTATCGTCGATCGGCAACAACGCCAACGAGGTGCAATCCTCGCTCCACGATGCCAAATCAGGCATCAGCTTCTCCGATTCCTTCGCCGAACACGGCTTCCGCTGCCAGGTCTGGGGCGCGCCGACGCTCGACCCGACCCCTATGATCGACCGGCGTGCCATGCGCTTCCTGAGCCAGGGCGCGGCCTGGAACCATGTCGCGATGGACCAGGCGATCGCCGACGCCGGGCTTGGCGAAAGCGACATCACCAATGAGCGCACCGGCATCGTCATGGGCTCGGGCGGCCCCTCGACCCGCACCATCGTCGAGGCGGCCGAGACCACGCTCAAGAACAACAGCCCCAAGCGCATCGGTCCGTTCGCGGTGCCGAAGGCGATGTCGTCGACCGCGTCGGCGACGCTCGCCACCTGGTTCAAGATCCACGGCGTCAACTATTCGATCTCGTCGGCCTGCTCGACCTCGGCGCATTGCATCGGCAACGCCTACGAACTGATCCAGTGGGGCAAGCAGGATGTGATGTTTGCCGGCGGCCATGAAGACCTCGACTGGACGATGTCGGACCTGTTCGATGCCATGGGCGCGATGTCGTCGAAGTATAACGATCGTGCGCCGACAGCTTCCCGCGCGTATGACGCCAATCGCGACGGCTTCGTCATCGCGGGCGGCGCGGGCGTCCTCATCCTGGAGGAGCTCGAACACGCCAAGGCGCGCGGCGCCAAGATCTACGCTGAGATCGTCGGCTATGGCGCGACGTCGGACGGTTACGACATGGTGGCGCCGTCGGGCGAAGGCGCGGTGCGCTGCATGCGCCAGGCTCTGGCGACGGTGTCCACGCCGGTCGACTACATCAACACCCACGGCACCTCGACGCCGGTCGGCGATTCCCGGGAAATGGGCGCCATCCGAGAGGTGTTCGGCGACACGATGCCGTTCATCACCTCGACCAAGTCGCTGACCGGCCATTCGCTGGGTGCCGCCGGCGTACAGGAATCGATCTACTCGATCCTGATGATGCAAGGCGGCTTCATCGGCGAGAGCGCCCATATCGAAAACCTCGATCCCGAATTCGAGGGCATGCCGATCGTGCGCAAGCGCATCGACGACGCCAGGATCGACACGGTTTTGTCCAACTCGTTCGGCTTCGGTGGCACCAACGCAACGCTGATTTTCCAGCGCTATTCCGCATAAGGCCAGCGTTTTTTTGTAGGGGGATTGCCGGCCATGGACGGACTGATGAAGGGCAAGCGCGGGCTTGTCATGGGCGTCGCCAACGATCATTCGATCGCCTGGGGCATCGCCAGGAAATTGTCCGAACACGGGGCGGAGCTTGCCTTCACCTATCAGGGCGACGCCTTCGGGCGCCGCGTCAAGCCGCTTGCCGAGAAACTTGGGGCGTCACTGGTGGTGCCGTGCGACGTCGAGGACAGCGCATCGGTCGCCGCCACCTTCGAGACGCTCGGCAAGGAATGGGGCGGGCTCGACTTCGTCGTCCACGCCATCGGCTTTTCCGACAAGAACGAGCTCAAAGGGCTCTACGCCGACACCAGCCGCGACAATTTCGTCCGCACCATGGTCATCTCCTGCTACTCCTTCACCGAGGTCGCCCGCCATGCCGCCCCGCTGATGAGCGAAGGCGGCGCGATGATCACGCTGACCTATGCCGGCTCTGTCCGCGTCATGCCGAACTACAACGTCATGGGCGTCGCCAAGGCCGGGCTGGAAGCCAGCGTGCGCTATCTCGCCAACGATTATGGCCCGCGCGGCATCCGGGTGAACGGCATATCGGCGGGACCGGTGCGTACTTTGGCCGGCGCCGGAATCTCGGACGCCCGCCACATGTACTCCTACCAGCAGCGCAACTCGCCGCTGCGCCGCACGGTGACCATCGACGAGGTCGGCGGCTCGGCGCTCTATCTTTTGTCCGACCTCTCGTCAGGCGTCACCGGCGAAATCCATTATGTGGATTCCGGCTATCACATCGTGTCGATGCCGACCCTGGATGAGTTGAAGCAGACCGACAGCGTACGCGATTAACTCACCAGTAAAATTAGATGCATCGGCGGAAACTCATTTTAAGGAGATATCCGCTAGAAGTCCTATGGGCTTGGGCTCTGCGCGTTCTTGCTGGGCGCAAAGGATGCTTTAGCCTTTATGAAATTTGCGCTTGATATTTCCCGAAAGTCGATTTGATTTCGGGATCATGCGACAGGGACTGAGCAATGCCTGCTGTCAGCAACCCGAAGCGAACACCTGTGTTCCGGCTGCTCACCGTCGCCAGTTCGGGCCTTGGCAGTTTCATCCTTGGGCTTTGGGGCCTCCGGCATGGTTTCGGGGACGGCTTTGCCGGCATGCAGGCGGAAACCATGATCGGCGTCGCGTCGGCGCTATGCGCGCTGGCCGCCGCCGGTGCTGCCTTGTCCTTCTTCGCCGGCGTCGATGAATCGGTGGACTACGTTTTCAACGAAACCCATTTTGACAAGCTGACCGGGCTTTTTGCGCGGCCGGCGATGGTCGGCAGGATTGCCGACGCGGCGTCCGCGACGATCAGGACCGGTGAGCCGGTGTTCCTCATCGACATCGACATCGATCGCTTCAAGCAGATCAACGACGCCATCGGCTACAGCCATGGCGACGAACTGATCCGCGGCTTCACCAAGCGGTTGAAGGCCTGCATGCCCGAAGGCGCGGTGATGGGGCGCATCGGCGCCGGCGAGTTCGCTATCCTTGTCTGGGAACACCAACTCCAAAGGTCCATGGAAAGCACCGTCGAAACCATGATCGAGGAGATGCTGAAGCCGTACCAGCTCGATTCCCACCTGCAGTCGGTCGGCCTGTCGGTCGGCATCGTGGCGATGCCAAAGGATGGCGTCGATCCGGTCCTCATCCTGCGCCGCTCCAACCTGGCGCTGCAGAATGCCCGCGCCGGCGGCGTGGGCAACTGGTCGGTCTTCCATTCCGACATGGGCCAGGTCGCCGACTACCGCCACTGGATCGAATCCGAACTGCACATCGCCTTCGTCCGTGGCGATTTCGACCTTCACTACCAGCCGCAGCTCGACCTGCCGACCGGCCGTATCGTCGGCTACGAGGCGCTGATCCGCTGGAAGCACCCGGAACGCGGCATGATCCCGCCGATGGAATTCATTCCGATCGCCGAAGAGACCGGCATGATCCACCCGATCGGCAATTGGGTGCTGAACAAGGCCTGCAGCGATGCCCGTCATTTGCCCGAGGACTGCTTCGTTGCCGTCAACATCTCGCCGGTCCAGTTCATGACCAAGGATTTCGTCGGCATCGTGCGCGATACGATGGCCAGCACCGGCATCAAGCCGTCGCGGCTGGAGCTCGAAGTGACCGAGACGGCGATGATGCAGGACCGCGACCGCGCCGCCACCATCCTGCAGCAGCTTGCCGACATGGGCATTTCGGTGGCCGTCGACGATTTCGGCACCGGCTATTCCAATCTCAGCTACCTGATCGACTTCGCCTTCGGCAAGCTGAAGATCGACCGCTCCTTCGTCAGCCGCATCGACACCGATTCGAATTCGGGCGCCGTCGTCTCTACCATCGTCGGCCTGTCGCGGGCGCTCGGCGTCGGCATCATCGCCGAAGGCGTCGAGACCGAGAACCAGGCGACGCTTTTGCAAGCAGCTGGTTGCGAGATGGTGCAGGGCTATCTGTTCGGCAGGCCGGCGCCGCTCAAGATCAAGCCTGGCGACATCAGACCGACCATTCCCGTCCACGAGCCGGCGCGCATCGTCAGCATGCATTGAGGCGACCGGCACCGTCCTATCGGCGCGCGGAGAAAACCTTGAACATGCCGTCGCGGGCGAGCTCGGCATGGCTGGAGAAGACGGCCTTCAGAACCGGTTCGTAAGGCAGCTGACGGTTCGCCACCATGAACAGCCGCCCGCCCGGCTTCAGCGCCTTGCCCGCCGCCTGGATCATGCCGGCGCCGATTTCCGGCTCGGCCGCCCGGCTGCGATGGAAGGGCGGGTTCATGACGATGGCATCATAGCGCCGCTCGACCGGCTCGCTCAGCAGATCGGTCCAAAAGAAGCCGGGCTCGAAGCCTGTCTGGCCGATATTGCCCTTGGCCGCCTCAAGCGCGTCGAAATCCGCTTCGTAAAGGTCGAGCCCCGTTATGCCGGATGAACGTGCCGCGACCTCGGCGGCGACATAACCCCAGCCGGCGCAGAAATCCGCAATGTTGCCGCGCAGGTCTTTGGGCAGGTTGTCGACCAGAAGTTTCGAGCCGGCGTCGATCCGGTCGAAGGAGAACATGCCGGGCGCGGTGCGGAAGCGGTCCTCTACGACCAAGGCGGGATTGGCGACGCGCAGTTTTTCCGCAGGCGCCAGATCGACCGGACGGCGAAGCCAGAAGGCGATGCCGTGATATTTCGGCAGATGCCCTTCGATCGGAACAAGCTCGTCGATGCGCTTGCGCAGGCTGGCGATGCCTTCGTCCTTGCCGCCGGCGACAATGATCAGACCGCCCGGCGTGACGCGTTCGATCGCCTCGGCAATACGCATCTCGTTTAGCCCACGATGGCGGCCGGCAAGCACGAGCGCTGCATCGAATGCATCGCCTTCCGCGCGCGGCGTTACCTTGTGGCCGGCACGCTCCAGCGCTCGGAGATACGGCCGGAAACCCTGTGCAAGATGGAGCTCTGCCTCGAAGCCTTCCGGCAAGCGGAAGCCGGGCTCCGCACCCAGGAACAACACACGCTCGCCCTTTTGCGGCAGAGGGAGCCCCTCGGCCTCGAAGGGATGGAACAGTGTCTTCAGCGGCTCAGCGGCCATTCTTCGATTCTCATGTCGTAGACGGGTCTTAAACGAAAACGGGCGCGACATAAGCCGCGCCCGTTCAACTCTATTGTCAGACCACTCAGGCGGCGTTTTCTTCGCCTTCGGCCTTCTTGTCGCGGGCGATTTCCTTGCCGGTGGCCTGGTCGACGACCTTCATCGACAGGCGGACCTTGCCGCGCTCGTCGAAGCCCATCAGCTTGACCCAGACCTTGTCGCCTTCCTTGACGACGTCCGAGGTCTTGGCGACCCGGTCGTTGGCAAGCTGCGAGATGTGGACGAGGCCGTCACGCGGACCGAAGAAGTTGACGAAAGCGCCGAAGTCGGCGGTCTTGACGACCGTGCCTTCGTAGATTTCGCCGACTTCCGGCTCGGCGACGATGGTATGGATCCACTTCTTGGCCGCCTCGATCTCCTTGGCGTTCGACGAAGCGATCTTGACCGTGCCGTCGTCCTCGATGTTGATCTTGGCGCCGGTCTTCTCGACGATCTCGCGGATAACCTTGCCGCCGGAGCCGATCACGTCGCGGATCTTGTCGGTCGGGATGTGCATGACCTCGATGCGCGGTGCGAACTCACCGAGTTCGGGGCGGGCGCCGGTCAGAGCATGCGCCATCTCGCTGAGGATATGCTGGCGGCCATCCTTGGCCTGGTCCAGCGCGATCTTCATGATCTCCTCGGTGATGCCCTCGATCTTGATGTCCATCTGCAGCGAGGTGATGCCGCCTTCGGTACCGGCGACCTTGAAGTCCATGTCGCCGAGGTGATCTTCGTCACCCAGGATGTCGGACAGAACCGCGAAGCGCTCGCCTTCCTTGATCAGGCCCATCGCGATACCAGCAACCGGCTTGGCCAGCGGAACGCCGGCATCCATCAGCGCCAGCGATGTGCCGCAGACGGTGGCCATCGACGACGAACCGTTGGACTCGGTGATCTCCGAGACGACGCGCAGCGTGTAGGGGAACTGGTCCGCGCTCGGCAGCATCGGACGGATGGCGCGCCAGGCGAGCTTGCCGTGGCCGATTTCGCGGCGGCCCGGCGAACCCATGCGGCCGGTCTCGCCGACGGAGTAGGGAGGGAAGTTGTAGTGAAGGAGGAACTTCTCCTTGTACATGCCGGTCAGCGAATCGACATACTGCTCGTCCTCGCCGGTGCCCAGCGTGGCAACGACCAGCGCCTGGGTCTCGCCGCGGGTGAACAGCGCCGAACCGTGCGTGCGCGGCAGGACGCCGACTTCCGAGACGATCTTGCGGACAGTCTTGAGGTCACGGCCATCGATGCGCGAACCGGTGTCGAGAATGTTCCAGCGCACGACCTTGGCCTGGAGTTCCTTGAACACCGAACCGATCTGCTCGGAGGTGTACTTGGCGTCTTCGCCTTCGGCCGGAGCGAACGCTGCCTTGACCTTCGCCTTGACGGCGTCGACGGCGGCGTAACGCTTCTGCTTATCGACGTTCTTGTAGGCATTGCTGAGCTCGTCGCCGACGATCTTCAGCATTTCGGCTTCAAGCGCGGAGTAGTCCGGCGCTGTGAAATCGCGCGGCTCCTTGGCGGCAACTTCGGCCAGCTTGATGATGGCGTCGATCACCGGCTGGAAGCCCCTGTGGCCGAACATGACGGCGCCGAGCATCAGCTCTTCGCCGAGTTCCTTGGCTTCGGACTCGACCATCAGCACGGCGTCGGCGGTGCCGGCGACAATGAGGTCGAGCCTGGATTCCTGCATCTCATCGACATGCGGGTTGAGCACGTATTCGCCGTTGATGTAGCCGACTCGGGCGCCGCCGATCGGGCCCATGAAGGGAACGCCCGACAGCGTCAAAGCGGCCGAGGTGGCGACGATCGACACGATATCGGGATCGTTCTCGAGGTCATGCTGGACGACGGTGACGACGATCTGGGTGTCGTTCTTGTAGCCGTCGGCGAAGAGCGGGCGGATCGGGCGGTCGATCAGGCGGGAAACCAGCGTTTCCTTTTCGCTCGGACGTCCCTCGCGCTTGAAGTAGCCGCCGGGGATCTTGCCGGCGGCGTAGGTCTTTTCCTGGTAGTTGACGGTCAGCGGGAAGAAATCGAGGCCTGGCTTCGGCTCCTTCATCGAAACGACGGTGGCGAGAACCTTGGTTTCGCCGTAGGTCGCAAGCACCGCGCCGTCAGCCTGACGTGCGATCTTGCCGGTTTCCAGGATGAGCGGACGGCCGCCCCATTCGATTTCCACTTTGTGGTAGTTGAACATATCTTGTCCTTAATAAGCGGAAAGGGCCGCGCCGTTTCACGGTGCGCGGATGCCCTTTCCCTGGCTTCCTTTCTCGGGCAGCCACGGGCAAGACAACGGGAAGCTCGGGTAGATTTCGGCACTGGTTAGCGCACGAGCGTCCTGCAATCCTGCCCCATGACCGTCCATGGGCGGTTTCGAGTGGCCTCTGCGCGCTCGAAACCGGGTCTAGCCAATCGATGCGACTGGCAGAATGCGCGACCGGCGGGCTCTCCTTCGAAAGCCCGCCGGTCAATTCGTCAACGGCGCAGACCGAGCTTCTCGATCAACGTCTGATAGCGCGCGTCATCCTTGCGCTTGAGATAATCAAGCAGGCTGCGGCGCTGGGAGACGAGAGCGAGCAGACCACGGCGGGAATGGTTATCCTTCTTGTGGTCCTTGAAGTGGTCGGTCAGGTTCTTGATGCGCTCGGAAAGGATGGCCACCTGGACTTCCGGAGACCCGGTATCGCCCTTGGCGGTTGCGAATTCACCCATCAATTCCTGTTTGCGCTCGGCAGTAATCGACATCGTGTTTTTCCTTATCTGTTTGAGGAAACGGGTCGCCCTCAGCCGGGATGTCGTCCAGCAGGGGCCGGTGCAAGCAAAGCGACATGGCGCGATGCTGCGGCGCATATAGGGCAATTCCCCGGAAAACACCAGCCCATTCATAAAGCCGGCTTGTCGCAGCCCTTTGCTCGGGAATCCAGGATTCCCCTGACACCGAAACCTTACAGCCACTTCTTGCTTTTGAAGAAGACGATCAGCCCGACAGCAACGGCCAGCATGAACAGCAGCGAAGCCGGGTAGCCATAGTAGGCTTTCAGTTCCGGCATGTTCCACGGCGAGCTCTCGGGATCGAAATTCATCCCCCAGATACCGACCAGGAAGGTTAGCGGCATGAAAATCACCGAGACGATGGTGAGATAAGAGATCACATCGTTGGTGCGTGCCTGGCTCAGCGACAAATGCATTTCGATCAAGCCGGTCAGCATATCACGCTGGTTCTCGACCAGCTCGATCAGCCGCAATGCGTGGTCGAGCGTGTCGTTGAAGAAGATTTTCGTCTCCGGCTTCACATAGGGCACGTCGTTGCGGATCAGCGTCGCCAGCGCGTCGCGCATCGGCCACAGCACGCCCTTGAGCACATTGGCGTCGCGCCGCAATTCGTGCAGCTGGCGCATCTGATGCTTGTGAGGCGTGTTGAGCATCTCGTCCTCGATGCCATCGACCTCCTCGCTAGCGGCCTCAATCGGCGGGAAATAGCTGTCGACGATGGAGTCGATGAGCGCATAGGCCAGATAGTCGGCGCCGCGCATCCGCAAGCGGTTGGGCAACGCTGCCGCGATGCGCTTGCGTACGGGGTCGAACGGATCGCCTTCGCGCTCCTGGAAGGTGACGACGAATTTCTTGCCGAAGAACACCGCGATCTGCTCATAGCGATGCACCTTGACGTCGTCGATCATGCGCATGACGACGAAGGCGTGGTCCTCGAAGAAGTCGACCTTCGGCCGCTGGCCGGTGTTGACGACATCTTCCAGAGCCAGTGGATGCAGGTTGAAGATCCGGCCGATCTCCTCGATCAGCTGGATGTTGGCGAGACCGGTGCAGTCCAACCAGACGACCGGCCAGTTGTCGCAATGGGTGTTGAGATCGTCGATACTGGCATCGTTGATGGTCTTGAATTTTTCAGGCGAAATCAGCGTCAGCCGCAGCTCGGACCGTCGCGCCGCCGGATCGGCGATCAGCGTGCCAGGCGAGGCGCCAACCGGCGGCCGGCGCGTTGTCACCGGCGCCCGCTTCTTCACCGCCTCAGCCTTTGCCATGTGCCCCTCGGATGTGACGTCGACGTAAGACTAGACGAGAGTGGTCAGCCGGCAAAGACCCGCTTCGGCTTGAACATGCCCTGCTCGATGGCGCCGATGGCGACAAGCTTGCCGCGCGCGGTGGCGCAGGCTTCCTCGGCTTCCACGGGCGCGTCGCGGCCGCGGATGATGACGGGATTGCCAAGGCGGATCTTGGTCGCCGCTTCGTCGCTGATGGCGATCTGGGGCAGGCAGTCGAGCGCGGCGGCCGTGTCGACAAGCAGCGCATCGATGGCGCCAAAGTCGATCGGCGCATCGGCAACATCGGCGTCGCCCTCTCCGTCAGCTTCGCGCTGTTCGCCGAAACGGGCGACTTCCAGTTCGGCGAGGGTGACGAAATCCTCCTGGGTGAACGGCTCGACCTCGACCCGGCGCAATTCGGCGATATGACCGAAGCAGCCGAGGTCGCGGCCCATGTCGCGGGCCAGCGAGCGCACATAGGTGCCCTTGCCGCATTCGACCTCGAACGAAGTGTGGTCGGCAGCGTGCTCGACGATGTCCAGACGGCCGATCTCGATCTCGCGCGCGGGGATGTCGACCGCCTCGCCCCCACGGGCGAGATCGTAGGCGCGTTCGCCTGATATCTTGATGGCCGAGAATTGCGGCGGTGTCTGCATGATGACGCCGGTGTAGTTCGGCAGCAGCGCCCTGACGTCGTTTTCCGCCGGACGGCGGTCGGAACTTTGCGTCACCGGGCCTTCGAGATCGTCGGTCGAACGCTCCTCGCCCCAAGCGACGGTGAACCGGTAGATCTTGGCGCCGTCCTGTACATAAGGCACGGTCTTGGTTGCCTCGCCGAGCGCGATCGGCAGCATGCCAGAGGCCAGCGGGTCGAGTGTGCCGGCATGGCCGGCCTTTTCGGCCTGGAAAAGCCATTTGATCTTGGAGACGGCTTCGGTCGAACCCATGCCAACCGGCTTGTCCAGCACCACCCAGCCGGAGATCGGCCGGCCCTTCTTCTTGCCGCGGCGCCCCACTATTTCTCGTCCTTGTCGTTGTCTTCGCCATCGGCACCCAAGTCTCGCGCGACTTCGGGCGATTTCAGCAAATCGTTGATCCTGGCGAAATTGTCGAAGGACGTATCGAGCTTGAAGCGGAACTCCGGCATGAACTTCATCTGGCGGAGCGCGCCGGAGACGCGGCCACGGACGAACTTCGCATGCTTGTTGAGCGCGTCGATGACCGCACCCGTGTCCTTGGCGCCGAGCGGCGAAACGAAGGCCGTTGCGACCCTCAGATCAGTCGACATGCGCACTTCCGAGACCGAAACCACGGTGTTCTCGATCAGCGGGTCGATAATCTCGCCGCGCTGCAAGGTTTCCGACAGCGCATGGCGCACCTGTTCGGCGACGCGAAGCATGCGCTGGGATGGGCTGGAGGCGGTTGGACGGGGCATTTTTCTCAATCCGGAAAGCGTGAGGCGCGGGATGGGACCGTGCCGCATGTCTCATACTTGTTTCTATGCATGTCGTTTATCCCGCACTTTTGGGCGACAGGCATTAAAGTTAGGGCGGCGGTCTTTCGACCACCGCCCGGTCGTATCGACAGTATACGAACTCAGAGCGTCCGGGTCACCATCTCGACGCGGAAGCACTCGATGATGTCGCCAACGCGCATGTCCTCGTAGTTCTGGAAGGCCATGCCGCACTCCTGGCCGCCCGGAACTTCCGCGACTTCGTCCTTGAAGCGCTTGAGGGTCTTCAGCGTGCCTTCATGGATGACGACGTTGTCGCGGATCAGGCGCACGCCCGCTCCACGCTCGACCTTGCCTTCGGTGACACGGCAGCCGGCGATCTTGCCGACCTTGGTGATGTCGAAGATCTCGAGGATCTCGGCATTGCCGATGAAGGTCTCGCGGCGTTCCGGCGACAGCAAGCCGGAAAGTGCTGCCTTCACATCGTCGACGAGGTTGTAGATGATCGAGTAGTAGCGGATTTCGATGCCCGCGGCCGCCGCGGCCGCACGTGCCTGCACGTTGGCACGGACGTTGAAGCCGATGATCGCGGCCCCCGAGGTCTCCGCCAGCGACACGTCGCTTTCGGTGATGGCGCCGGCGCCGGCATGAACGATGCGCGCACGCACCTCGTCGGTGCCAAGCTTGTCGAGAGCGGCGTTGATCGCCTCGATCGAACCCTGCACGTCGCCCTTGATGACCAGCGGGAATTCCTTCAACCCGCTCGTCTGCAGCTGCGACATCATCTGTTCGAGCGAGCCGCGCTGGCCGGCATGGCGAGCCACTGCCTTCTCGCGCGCCAGACGCTGGCGATATTCGGTGATCTCGCGGGCGCGGGCCTCGTTGTTGACGACAGCGAAGCGGTCGCCGGCTTGCGGCGTGCCCTGCAGGCCGAGCACCTCGACCGGCATAGCCGGCGGCGCCTCCTTGATCTGCTCGCCACGGTCGTTGACCAGAGCGCGCACCCGGCCCCACTCATTGCCGGCGACGAGGATGTCTCCCGGCATCAAAGTGCCGGTCTGCACCAGCACGGTGGCGACGGGACCACGGCCCTTGTCGAGCTGGGCTTCAATGACGACGCCCTCGGCGGTACGGTCCGGATTGGCCTTGAGGTCGAGGATTTCGGCCTGCAGCAGGATCGCTTCCAACAGCTTGTCGAGGTTGGTGCCCTTGGTCGCCGACACTTCGACGTCCAGCACTTCACCGCCCATCGATTCAACGAACACCTCATGGCGCAGCAGTTCCGACCGCACCTTCTGCGGATCGGCATCATGCTTGTCGATCTTGTTGATCGCCACGATGATCGGAACGCCGGCCGCCTTGGCATGGCTGATCGATTCGATGGTCTGCGGCATGACGCTGTCGTCGGCCGCCACCACCAGGATGGCGATGTCGGTCGCCTGAGCGCCGCGGGCGCGCATCGCCGTGAAGGCGGCGTGACCGGGCGTGTCGATGAAGGTGATCTTCTGACCGTTCTTCTCGACCTGGTAGGCGCCGATATGCTGGGTGATGCCGCCGGCTTCGCCGGAGACGACATTGGCATTGCGGATGGCGTCGAGCAGCGAGGTCTTGCCGTGGTCGACATGGCCCATGATGGTCACGACAGGCGGCCGCGACACTAGGTCCTCGGCATTGTCGGCAATGTTGAACAGGCCTTCCTCGATGTCGGACTCGGCGACGCGGCGGACCGTGTGGCCGAATTCGGTGGCGACCAGCTCGGCCGTGTCGGCGTCGATGATGTCGCCCGGCTTCAGGATCTGGCCCTGCTTCATGAAGTACTTGACCACATCGACAGCGCGCTCGGACATGCGCTGCGCCAGTTCCTGGATGGTGATGGTTTCAGGCAGGATCACTTCGCGCATAACCTTCTCGCGCGGCTCATTATGCATCGCGCGCTTGAATTTTTCCTGGCGGCGACGCATCGACGACAGCGAGCGGGCGCGCGCGTCCTCGTCGGAAAGCGCCGTGTTGAGGGTCAGCTTGCCGCGACGACGGTCTTCCTCGGCCTTGGTCGGCTTGGCCGGGCGCGCCACTTCGGGCGTAACCGGACGGCGTACCGGGGCGCCGGCGGCGGTGCGCTTCGGCTTGACCTCTTCCTCGTCGTCCGATGCCACAAGCTCGGCAGCCTGCGGCGCGCGGCGGCGCGCTTCTTCCTCGGCGCGGCGGCGGGACTCGGCCTCGGTCTGCAGGCGGGCTTCTTCCTCGGCCTGACGGCGCGCGGATTCCTCGCGCTCGCGCTTGCGGCGTTCCTCATCCTCGTTGCGGCGCTTGGCCTCTTCGATGGCGCGTTGGCGGTCCTCGACGTCGCGAACCTTGGAGCCTTCGAGCGCCCTGCGGCGCGCTTCCATTTCATTGCGCGACAGTTCGTTCAGCACCATGCCGCCGCGTTCGGCCGGCGGCGGCGGAGGCGGCGCCTTGGGCGCTTCCTGCACGACGGGGGCTGCCACAACCGCGGGCTTGGGCGTAAATACGGGTGCAGCCACCGGCTCCGGCTTGTCGCCGGGCATGGAGAATTTGCGCTTCTTGATCTCGACCTGGACCTGCTTGGTGCGGCCATGCGAGAAATTCTGGCGCACGACGCTCTGCTCGGTACCGGGGCGCTTCAGCGTCAAGGTCTTCTTCGGTGTAACACTCAACGTCTTGTCGTCGCCCGATTTCGTATCGCTCATTCCATATCCTCTGCAGCATCATCTTCGTCAGCAACGGCCGCAAGCATTGCCAGATCGTCGGGGGTTCCGCCCCGATATCGGTCGAGCGCAACCATGCGCCTCTCAACCGCCTTGCCCGCGTCTCCCGCGAGAACGGCAGCATGTATCACATTTGTACCCCCCAATGCCAAGCTCAACTCGGCCTCGGAGAAAAGTTTGTAGGCAAGGACTGCAGGCCCGCCGAGGTGGACAGTTGCCCGCCGCGCCTGACTGATCTTGCGCACGCCATCGGCGGATGCCTCGGTCGCGTGGAGCACGAAAAGCGCCAACCCCGAGCGCACCGCGCTCTCGACCTTGGTTGCGCCGAGTGCGATCGAGCCAGCCTTGCGGGCAAGGCCAAGCATACCCAAAGCGGATCGTGCAAGCAGTCCGTCGACCATGCCGCCGAGATCGGGCGGCACGACGACCTGCGCCTTGAAGGCGCGGGCAAACAGGTTCTTCGCCGCCGCCTTGTCGATATGTAGGCGGTCGGCGCTCACCCAACAACCACGGCCGGGCAGATTTCTCTTCAGGTCAGGAACGACGGCCGAATCCGGGCCGACGACGAAACGGATCAGCTCATCCGGCTCGGCTTGCTTGCGCGTGACGATGCAGGTGCGATCGTTCATCTCGTCCTGGGGCGGGTTGTGTGCGATGCGGTTTCACCTCACGCACCAACGGCTTCGTCAGCCGGGACCTGTTCGGCTGCAAGCTCGTCTTCGGTGATCCAGCCGGCCTTGAGGCGGGCTGCCAGAACCATCTGCTCGGCGTCGGCGCGCGACACGCCGTGATTGGCGAGCACACCCGGGAATACCTTGGTCTCGCCGTCCTTGCGTTCCTTCCAGCCGGTCAGGTCGTCGGCGGCATAGCCGGCGAAATCCTCGATCGTCTTCACGCCATCCTCGCCGAGCGTCACCATCATGGCGGTGGTGACGCCAGGGATCTCGCGCAGTTCGTCGGTGACGCCCAGCGCCTTGCGCTTGTCGTCATGCTCGGCTTCGATCTTCTCCAGATATTCGCGGGCGCGGGTCTGGATTTCCGAAGCGGTGTCTTCGTCGAAACCGTCGATCGAGGCGATCTCGCCCGAATCGACATAGGCAACTTCCTCGACGCTGGTGAAGCCTTCGGAGGCCAACACCTGGCCGACCATCTCGTCGACATCTAGGGCTTCCATGAACAGCGACGAACGCTCGACGAATTCCTTCTGGCGGCGCTCGGACTCCTCGGCCTCGGTCAGAATGTCGATGTCCCAGCCGGTGAGCTGCGAGGCAAGACGCACGTTCTGGCCGCGACGGCCGATGGCCAGCGACAGCTGGTCGTCGGGAACCACCACTTCAATGCGCTCGGCATCCTCGTCGAGCACGACCTTGGCGACTTCCGCCGGCTGCAGGGCGTTGACGATGAAGGAGGCGGCCGAAGGCGACCACGGAATGATGTCGATCTTTTCGCCCTGCAATTCGCCGACCACGGCCTGGACGCGGCTGCCGCGCATACCGACGCAGGCGCCGACCGGATCGATCGACGAGTCACGCGAAATGACGGCGATCTTGGCGCGCGAGCCTGGGTCGCGGGCGACCGACTTGATCTCGATGATGCCGTCATAGATTTCCGGCACTTCCATGGTGAAGAGCTTGGCCATGAACTGCGGATGGGTGCGCGACAGGAATATCTGCGGGCCGCGCTGTTCGCGGCGCACGTCGTAGACATAGGCGCGGACGCGGTCGCCGTACTTGTAGTTTTCGCGCGGGATCAGCTCGTCGCGGCGGATAATCGCCTCGCCACGGCCGAGATCGACGATGACGTTGCCATATTCGACGCGCTTGACGGTGCCGTTGACGATCTCGCCGATGCGGTCCTTGTATTCGTCATACTGGCGGTCGCGCTCGGCCTCGCGCACTTTCTGCACGATAACCTGCTTGGCTGACTGGGCGGCGATGCGGCCGAAATCCATTGGCGGCAGCTGTTCGGCGATGAAGTCGCCAAGCTGGGCGTCCGGATTGCGCTCGCGGGCCGAGGAAATGGCGATCTGGGTGGCGTAGTCGTCGACCTTCTCGACCACTTCCATCAGCCGCTGCAGCTTCATCTCGCCGGTGTTGGCGTTGATGTCGGCGCGGATGTTGGTTTCCTGGCCGTAGCGCGAGCGAGCGGCCTTCTGGATCGCATCAGCCATGGCGGCAATGACGATCGACTTGTCGATCGACTTTTCACGCGCCACCGCGTCGGCGATCTGCAGCAGTTCAAGTCTGTTGGCGCTTACAACCATCTTATTTCTCCCGAGCTTGTTGCCGAGCTTTTAGGCCCGGCCGCTCATCATAGTTCCTGTTCGATTTCGTCTTCCGCGCCGCCTTCAGCACCTTCGGGTGCATCATCAGCTTCGCCGCGGCGTTTCTTGGCTTCCTTGCGTTCCCGGTTGTCCTTCGAAAGGGCATCGCGAATAAGGTCGTCGGTGAGGATCAGCCGCACATCGGCGATCGCGTCATAAGGAATGCGAACCGTCGGCTCTTCGCCGTAGGCGGCCTTGTCGCGCTCGAGCAGCATGTCGTCTTCGCCGGCTTCGGCGATCTTGCCCTTGAAGCGCTTGCGGTCGGCGACCGGCACCGAGGTTTCCATCTTCACCAGATGGCCGGTCCAGGTGACGAAATCCGACTTGCGTACCAGCGGCCGGTCGATGCCCGGCGACGACACTTCGAGATGATAGGCCTTCTCGATCGGGTCATCGACGTCGAGCGCCGGCGACACAGCGCGGCTGACCTCTTCGCAATCCTCGACGGTCATGGTGCCGTCCTCGCGTTCGGCCATGATCTGCAGCGTCAGGCCGTTCTGGCCCGACAGATGCACCCGCACGAGGCGGAAGCCAATGCCTCGCAACACCGGCTGAACGATCAGCGCGATGCGCGCATCGATACCGCTTTCGCGGATGATGCGGTCGTCGGCTTCGCTTGCCGTTGCAGTCATGCGGTTCCTGTCGTTCTCTGGATCAGGATGATCGTCGTCCCGAACCATCTCTTTGCTGATGGCTGACCGGCAGGTAATAAAAAAGAGCGGGACCGGGTGGACCCACTCTTCGTCATACCGACCAAGAATTTGAGGCTGATATAGACGATCCCGGCCGGTGTTTCAAGTCTGTTGACGGGCCGGGCAGAGTGCAGCCGGGGACGGCTGGCAGGATTGCGCGCGGCGCATGCCGGCTATGCGGTAACGGCCCTGTGATCCCGGATTTCACATCCCTACTATGTTGCACTGCACAAATCAAAGATGAGCGCGCGGTGGCGCGCGAAAGGTCAAGACAATGAGCAACCGTACCGTGTTTTCCGCCATAGGCGACGCCTTTGCCCTGTTCGGCAGCGCCGTTGCCGCCTCGCGGGCCGTCGAAGCCGGCCGCAAGCCGCGCGCCAACGATCTGCGCCGGCTCGGCATGGACCCGACCGCTTTCGGCAAGATCGGCCGTTTCTGAAGCCAGACCGGCTGTTGATGCGGGACACTTTCCCGCATCGAACTATTTTCTGATGAAGGTGAGATAGGCCGGCCGTCGGCCCTCGCGAATGGCTTTCGCCTCGTAGCGTGTGCCCGGCCAGCCTTCATAGGGCCGATGCCAGTCGGCCCCACCTTGCGCCTGCCAGAGGAGCGCGCCATGCGCCCGACAGTGCAACAAGGTCCAGTTCACATAGGTGTCGATGTCGGATGCGAAGCGGAATTTTCCGCCCAGCTTCAGCACGCGCGCGAACCGATCGAGGTTGAGCGGGCTGACGAAACGCCGCTTCCAGTGCTTTTTCTTCGGCCAGGGATCGGGGTAGAGCAGATCGATGCCGTCGAGCGACGCCTGCGGCAACCAATCGAGCAGGCGCGTGGCGTCGTCATCATAAACGCGAAGATTGGCAAGCGGCTTTTCCCGCACCGCCATCATCAGCTTGGCCATGCCGTTGACGAACGGCTCGACACCGATGAAGCCGGTCGCCGGTGCCTCCGTGGCACGGTGCAGCAGATGCTCACCGCCGCCGAAGCCGATTTCCAGCCGAACCGTTGAAACATCCGCTGAGAATAGCGCGCGCAATTCTGCCGGCGCCTGGACGGAGAGGTCGAGGCCATAGGCCCCAAGACCGCTTTCCAGCGCCGCCGCCTGCTGCGGGCGAATGGTCTTGCCGTGCCGGCGGCCGAAGAACCCTTCGGTCGAGCGGCTCCGCCTGTCCTGTGGATCCATGGCCTGGTCGCGCGCCGCGCTTAGATTGAGATGAGATTTGGGATTGAGATGAGATTTGGCTGAAATCTCATCTCAATCTAATCCTTTGTTGGAGCACGATCTTTTCCAAAAAACCGGTACCCACTCTTTGGAATCATGCCTAAGCAGCGATCGCGTCCTTGAGCGCCTTGGCCAGATCGGTCTTTTCCCAGGAGAAGGACCCGTCTCGGCCGGCCTTGCGGCCGAAATGGCCGTAGGACGAGGTCTTTGCGTAGATCGGCTTGTTGAGGTCGAGATGCCTGCGGATGCCGGATGGCGACAAATCCATCACCGTGCGCAGCGCTTCCTCGAGCTTGGCCTCGTCGACCTTGCCGGTGCCGTGCAGGTCGACATAGACCGACAGCGGCTGAGCAACGCCGATGGCGTAGGACAGCTGGATGGTGCAGCGGTCGGCGAGCTTGGCCGCCACCACATTTTTGGCGAGATAGCGCGCCGCGTAGGCGGCGGAGCGGTCGACCTTGGTGGTGTCCTTGCCGGAGAAGGCGCCGCCGCCGTGCGGGGCAGCACCACCGTAGGTGTCGACGATGATCTTGCGGCCGGTCAGGCCGGCGTCGCCGTCCGGCCCACCGATGACGAACTTGCCGGTCGGGTTGATGTACCACATGCAATCGTCGGCGATCTTGAGGTCGCCGAGCGCCTCACGGATGTAAGGCTCAACGACCTTGCGGACCTTCTTGGAATCCCAGGTCGCGTCGAGATGCTGCGTCGATAGCACGATCTGAGTCGCTTCGGCGGCCTTGCCATCGACATAGCGAACGGTGACCTGGCTCTTGGCGTCAGGCCCGAGCTTGCCGGCTTCGCCGTTGTTTTCGTGACGGGCAGCGGCGAGCAGTTCGAGAATCTTGTGGCTGTAATAGATCGGCGCCGGCATCAGGTCCGGGGTCTCGCGGCATGCATAGCCGAACATGATGCCCTGGTCGCCGGCACCCTCTTCGCCCTGGCGGTCGGCGGCGTTGTCGACTCCCTGGCCGATGTCGGGCGACTGGCCGTGCAGCAGAACCTCGATCTTTGCCGTCTTCCAGTGGAAGCCGGCCTGCTCGTAGCCGATTTCGCGGATCGCCTTGCGGGCGACCGACTTGAACTTGGCCGGGTTGACGACCGAATGCCCGGCGGCGTCCTTGAGGATGTTGCCGGCTTTGTCCCGCTTCAGCAGAGTATCGGGAACCCTTACTTCGCCGGCGATGACGACGCGGTTGGTGGTTGCGAGCGTCTCGCAGGCGACGCGGACTTTCCATGGGTCCATGCCGGTCTTCTTGGCCTCGCGATAGACCAGATCTACGATCTCGTCCGAGATGCGGTCACAGACTTTATCGGGATGACCCTCGGCCACGGATTCCGAGGTGAAGAAGTAGTTCTGCCGCGTCACGGGTGTCCCCTCTTGAAAAAACGATCGGCAGGGCTGCCGATTTTGGCGCGCCACGTGTTAACGGTGCCGGGCGCCGCTCGTCAAGCGGTGCCGCGGTTCTCGCATGAGTGCCGCAGCAATATATCTTGTACCACCGGCGGCTTGGCGCCGCCGGCAGTCGAGCCTCTGGGCTACTCGGGCCCAGGGGATTACTGGGGCCAATGGGTCAATCGACCCACCGAATCACTCGGCATCTTCGGCAGAAAGGGACTTCACAAGGTCGATAATCCGGCGGCGCACCTTTACATCCGCGATCTTGACGAACGCGCGGTTGAGCTGAAGCCCTTCCGGACTGCCGCAGAATTCGACGGCGAAAGCCATCGAAGTGTCCTCGGCAAATCCTCTATTACCCACCGGCTCCTGCCCTGGCGCATCCTCGAAAAAGAAGGCGACAGGCACGCTGAGTATCGAGGCTATTGCCTGCAGACGGCTGGCGCCGACGCGGTTCGTTCCTTTTTCATATTTTTGGATCTGCTGAAACGTAATACCGAGATTTTCACCAAGCTTTTCCTGGCTCATTCCAAGCATATTGCGCCGAAGGCGGACGCGACTTCCGACATGGATGTCGATCGGATTCGGTTTCTTCTTGTTTTCTTCTGTCATTTTTTCCTCGCCGAATTTTTCCGGCCTTTTCTATTTTTCTCGCCCAAACGAAGCCGGAGCCAACTGCCCCAACAGAAACACCAACCGACTTCGAGAAAATTAGGCGGTAACAGTATGAGTTTCTAATGTGTCGACTGTCAATTCACCCGTAGCCGTTGCCTTACGTTCAAGCTGAGGGCGATTGCGGCAAACACCAACATGATCAGCATTCCGTTAATGCGCCGCCCCGCGGCGGAGATGAAGGCTTGGCCGGAGATCGGCACCCGCACGTCGATGGCGCCACGTGCATCGACCGCCAATGCGTCGACGATGCGTCCCCGCGTATCGACAACGGCGGAAATGCCGTTGTTGGCGGCGCGCAACAGCGGCAATCCGTTTTCCACCGCGCGAATCTGAGCCTGCCTGAAATGCTGGTACGGCCCGGGCGTGTCGCCGAACCATGCGTCGTTGGTGACGTTCACAATAAGCTGGGATGACGTTGCGTCAACAGCCACAAGATCAGGAAAGATCACCTCGTAGCAAATAAACGGCAAGGCGCTGATGCCGCCGGGCAAAGCGATCGGATGGCGCTCGTTGCCGGCGGCGAAATTCATCGGCCCGGCGACGAGCTGTCCGATGCCGAAGCGGCTGAGCAGACCGGAAAACGGCAGATACTCGCCGAACGGCACCAGATGGACCTTGTCGACGGCATCAGCGATTTCGCCCTTGTCATCGATCGCCACCACCGAATTGTAGTAGCGGCTGTCGGCATCCGCCCCCGATCCGCGCTCCTCGCGCACGACGCCGGCAATCAGCATCTGACCAGGCTGCAGCATGTCGCCGAGCGCGGTCAGCGCGTCCGGACGCTCGGTGAACAGGAACGGTACCGAGGTCTCCGGCCACAGGATAAGTTGCGGTTTGTCATGACCGGGATCGGGCGCTGCGGCCGACAGGCCCATCATCGTGGCGAAGATGCGGTCGCGCACCGAGGCGTCCCATTTTTCGCTGAGGTCGACATCCGGTTGCACGATACGGACATCGAGAGTGCGGGTTGTCGGCTTGTCGGGGGTCGCGAGCCTGACATAGCCGAAGCCGGCATGGGCGGCGACAAGAATGGCAAGCAGGACCACACCGAGACGGACATGCCGGCGTGCTGCAAGCAAGGCCGGCATGGCGAAGACAAAGACCGCCAGCGCGTTCATGCCGACCATGCCGGTCACCGACACGCTTTGCATCAACAGCGGCACGGGCATCGCCGCATAACCGACGGCATTCCAGGGAAAGCCGGTGAACAGGAAGCCGCGCAGCCATTCCGTCAGGCCAAAAGCAAAGGCAAGGGCGGCAATGCGGCCAATGTCGTTGGTCCATAACAGCCGCGCGACGACGGTGGCGAAGCCGTAGAAAAATGCCAGCGCCAAAGGAATGCCGACGACCGCGAAGGGTAAGGCCCAGGCGAAACTGTCGGCCTCGACCAGAAGCGCCTCGCCTATCCACCACAGGCCGGCGAGGAAATAGCCGAAGCCGAACCACCAGCCAATGGCAAAGGCCGGCCGCAGGCGCCTGAGCCAGCCGTCGGAAGCCTCGCCGGTGGCGCCGTCGAGCAGCCAGACCAGCAGTGGAAACGAGACGAAACAGACGGCGAAGAAATCGTAAGGCGCCTGGGCGAGCACCGCCAGCGCCCCGGCAAGAAACGCCACCAGCGCGCGCCGCCAGCCCCAAAGCAGAATTATCCGGCCGGCAAGGCGCTCCATACAGACTTCCCAGGTCGCGCGAATCAAGAGCCAAGATTTATCAGATTTATTGAAACGCGAACCGGCCGATCGCTGCGCTATCGGGGCCATCCCTCGATGGTTAGCCCGCTCAGGTGCTCGGCCTCCTCGCGCGGCACCGCGCGCAAGGTCTGGGTGAAGGTCCAGACATGGCCTTCGGGGTCGCGCGCCCGATACTGCCGTTCGCCGTAGAAATGGTCGGCAGGCTCCTCGACGATTTGGGCTCCAGCCGCCATTGCCCGCTCACAATGCACGTCCAGGCCGTCTTTCAGATGCACACAGACCGACTGAGTGTTCTTGCCGCCGACGCTTACCGGACTGGCAATATGATCGGCCCATTCGCAATCGACGATGATGTAGCCGTCGCCAAAACGCATTTCGGCATGGACCAGCCGTCCGTCGGCGTCGCTGACCACCATGCTCGGCTCGAAGCCGAAGGCCGTTTCGAGCCATTTCAATGCGGCTCGCGGGTCCTTGTAGAACACACCCGAGCCAAAGGTTGAGTGCTTGAAGGGATCGTCGATCGTCATCGGCCGGGCGACGTTCTGTCCTAGGCCTGCTCGGTGCGGGGGGCGGTCACGCGGCGGCGACGCTCGCCCTTCTGGTTCTGGACGATGCGCACCCGCTTGACGCGGCGCGGATCGGCGTCGAGCACGTGGAATTCGAAGCCGGGGATGGCTTGCACAACCTCACCACGCGCGGGCACGCGGCCCAGCGTGTTGAAGATCATGCCGCCGATCGTGTCGACATATTCACCATGCTCACCGGCGGTAAAGTCCTCGCCGATCATCTTGGCGACCTCGTCGATCTCGGCCTTGCCGTCGACGACGAACACGCCCTCGCCGGTCTGGGTGATCAGCGGCTCGTCCTCGTCATGCTCGTCCTCGATATCGCCGACGACCATCTCGACGATGTCTTCCAGCGAGGCGAGACCATCGGTGCCGCCATATTCGTCGATGACCAGCGCCATCTGGGTTCGCGTCGTCTGCATATGGCCCATCAGGTCGGAGGCAAGCATCGAGGGCGGCACGAAAAGCACCGGGCGGATCAGATTGAGGTCGCCGATGGTGCGGCCGAGATCGACCTGGGCGAGGTCGAGAAGCGTCGTTGCCGGCGTCTTCCTGGATGTTCTGCCCTTCTTGACCCGGGCGACCTTGGTGATGTGGGCCAGCACGTCGCGGATGTGAACCATGCCGCGCGGATCGTCGAGCGTCTCGGAATAGACCGGCATGCGGGAATGGCCGGACTGCTCGAACAGACCGAGCAGATCGCCCAACGTCGTGGTGATCTCGACGGCCTCAATATCGGCGCGCGGCACCATGACGTCCTCGACGCGTACCTCGCGCAGGCGCAATATGTTGTTGAGCATGGCGCGTTCGCCGGGCGAGAAAGACCCGGCATCGCTGGTCGTTTCGGCAAGCGCGCCGGCGATTTCCTCGCGCAGGCTGGTGCCGTTCCGCTGCCTGAAAAGGCCCAAGACGCGGTCGAACAGGGACGGACCGGCAGGCGATGGCTCGCTGGCAATGCCACCAGAAGCGGGGCTGCCGGAACTGGGACTCGGACTCGATCCCTCTTCCGTCGTATCGGAAGGCTTTGTCGCACTGCCAGCCTCGGGGCGGGCGGCAGTTTCTGGTTTGTCGTTCATCGTCGTCCGGTCAATTGGTCTTTTGTCATTACGTGTAGGGATCGGGAATGGCAAGCCTTGCGAGCGCTGAGCGCTCGATGGCTTCCATCTCATCGGCCTCTGCATCGGTCTCGTGATCGTAGCCCAGCAAATGCAGCAGGCCGTGGATGACGAGATGGGTGATATGGTTCTCGAAGGGCTTGTCTTCCAGGGCTGCTTCGCGCGCCACCGTCTCGGCGGCCAGCACGATGTCACCCAGCATGGGCGGCAGCTTGCCACCCCTGGGGAACGGAAAAACAGGGAAAGACAAGACGTTGGTCGCCTTGTCCTTGCCGCGCCAGCCGGCATTGAGGGTACGGATATGGGCATCGTCGGAAAAGACGATGCTGAGTTCGGAAGGACCGGCAGCAGCGGTTTCGGCAAAGGCAGCCGACACGGCGCGATCGACCAGACGCGTCAGCGCCGCCTCATCGGGCCAGTCGCCGGCCTCGACCGACATATCGATCTCGACGGGAACCGAACTATCCCCGCCGCCAGGTCTTATGTCTTCAGGCATGAGCCCGCATCGTCACATCAGCTCTCGGCGCCGAGGCCGCGCGCCAGCTTGGCGTCGCGGTCATAGGCCCTGACGATTTCGGCCACCAGCGGGTGGCGCACAACGTCGACATCGTTGAAGCGCACGGTTACCGCGCCCGCCACGCCGTCAAGGACACGCAAGGCTTCGACGAGGCCCGACTTGGTGCTTGGAGGCAGATCGATCTGCGTCGGATCGCCGGTGACGATCATGCGCGAATTCTCGCCGAGGCGGGTCAAAAACATCTTCATCTGCATCGGCGTGGTGTTCTGCGCCTCGTCGAGGATGACGGCGGCATGCGCCAGCGTGCGGCCGCGCATGAAGGCCAGCGGCGCGATCTCGATGACCTCGGCGGCAATGGCGCGCTCGACCTTGTCGGCCGGCATCATGTCGTAAAGCGCGTCATAGAGCGGCCGCAGATACGGATCGACCTTTTCCTTCATATCGCCGGGCAGAAAACCCAGCCGCTCGCCGGCCTCGACCGCCGGCCGTGACAGGATGATGCGCTCGACCATGCCGCGTTCGAGCAGCATCGCCGCATGCGCCACCGCCAGATAGGTCTTGCCGGTGCCGGCGGGGCCAATGCCGAAGACAAGTTCCGAACGCTCCAGCGCCCGCATATAGGCGTCCTGGTTGAGCGAACGGGCATAGATCGTCTTCTTGCGGGTGGAGATCTGGGCGGCCGAAACCTTGCCCTTGCGTTCCAGCGTCGGCAGCGTCAGCTGGTCGTCGGCGGCAATGGCCATGCGCACGGCGCCATCGACGTCGGACTGGCCAATGTCGGTGCCCTTCTGGAGAATGCCGTAGAGATTGTCGAGTGCGCGGCGCGCCTGTTCGGCCGCCGAGGCCGAGCCCTTGATGGTCAACTGGTTGCCGCGCGAGCGGATGTCGACGCCGAGCTTCTGCTCGAGCCGGGCCAGGTTCTCGTCGAACTGGCCGTACAGGGCGCTGGCAAGCTTGTTGTTGTCGAAAGTCAGAACGATGTGCGCCATGTCAGAGGCCCCGGATGTCTGGTTCTGGGGCAGAGTCTTCACTTCAGCAGCGCTCAACCGTCTCTCCTCATCTGCCGAGGCCATCAAGCCAACTCGGCGAACAGGCTATTGTAGCCCGTCTTCGTGATTCGCACCCGGATAATGTCACCGATTTCGCCGGCCTTTTCATCAACAATAACCGGCTGCAGCCAAGGCGAGCGGCCGACCTTCTGGCCGGCCTGACGGCCGGGCTTCTCGATCAGCGTGTCGATGGTGCTGCCGACCAGGCCCAGGCCGAAATCCTGCTGCTGCTTGAGCAACAATGCCTGCAGCTGTTGCAAGCGTTCATCCTTGACCGCTTCCGGCACGTGATCGGGCATATCGGCGCCCGGCGTGCCGGGACGCGGCGAATATTTGAACGAGAAGGCCGAGGCGTAGTTCACCTGGCGCACCAGACCCATCGTCGCCTCGAAATCGGCCTCGGTTTCGCCGGGGAAGCCGACGATGAAGTCACCGGACAGCGCGATGTCGCCGCGTGCAGCGCGGATGCGCTCGAGCAGCGCCAGATAGTCCTTGGCCGTGTGCCTGCGGTTCATCGCCTTGAGGATGCGGTCTGACCCGGATTGCACCGGCAGGTGCAGATAAGGCATCAAAGCCGGGAGGTCACGATGGGCAGCGATCAATTCGTCGTCCATGTCGCGCGGATGGCTGGTGGTGTAGCGCAGCCGCGCCAAGCCGGGAATCTCGGCTAGCCGGAACAGCAGGCGACCAAGCCCCCATTCCATGCCATCCTCACCCTTGCCGTGCCATGCATTGACGTTCTGCCCCAGCAGCGTCACCTCGCGCACACCGGCATCGGCCAGCCGCTCGGCTTCGGCGACGATCTGCGCCACCGGCCGCGACACTTCCGAGCCCCTGGTATAGGGCACGACGCAGAAGGTGCAGAATTTGTCGCAGCCTTCCTGCACCGTGAGGAAGGCGGTGACGCCGCGCTTGATCATTTCGGCACGCTTCGGCTGCGGCAGATGCTCGAACTTGTCCTCGATGGCGTATTCGGTCTCGACGATCTTCTCGCCGCCACGCACCCGGGCCAGCACATCGGGCAGCCGGTGATAGGCCTGCGGGCCGATGACCAGATCGACAGCAGGCGAACGGCGGATGATTTCCGCGCCTTCGGCCTGCGCGACGCAACCGGCGACGCCGATCAGCATTTCGCGCCCAACTGCTGCGCGTTCAGCCTTCATGTCGCGGATGCGGCCGAGCTCAGAATAGACCTTTTCCGCCGCCTTCTCCCTGATATGGCAGGTGTTGAGCAGCACCAGGTCGGCGTCGGCGATGACATCGGTCGCGGTGTAGCCGTCGGCTGCCAGCGCATCGGTCATGCGCTGTGAGTCATAGACATTCATCTGGCAGCCATAGGTCTTGACGAAGACCTTTTTGGCCGAGGCGGACGCCACAGCAGCGCTTTGCAAGGCGCTGTCGGTTTCGTTCCGCTCTATCGTGTTCAAATCCATCCGGCGGCTTCTAACGCCTTTCCGTGACAAAAAACAGACGATTCTAGGTTGCGCTACCGACTCTGGCGCGGGTCGGCGAGCGCGGCCTGCATCATGGCGCGCACCTGGCTTTCCATCAGCCTCGACGTTTCCTTGCGGTTCGAGCCCTTGGAAAAGGCGATGGGCTCGCCGAAATGCACCTCGACGTCAATGGCGCCTTCGGCCATCAGCACCTTGAGATGCGGCATCAGGTCCTGATCGCCGATCCAGGCAGCGAGCGGCCGGTGGCGACGGCCGAGAGGCACGCCGTGCACCCGCGTGTAGGCAATCGCCAGCGGCTGGATGAAGACCTGCTCGGCCGCGCCTTCCGAAATCGCCATCGAGGCGGCGCCGAACAAGGTGCTCTTGAACGGCAGGATGGTGTTGCCGTCGCCGGTAGAGCCCTCGGCAAACAGCACCATGGCGTCGCCCTTGGCCATGCGGCTGGCGATCTCGCTGGCCTGGTCGCCAGCTGTCCGCTTGCGCTCGCGTTCGATGAAGACCGTACGCTGCAGTTTCGACAGCCAGCCGATCAGCGGCCATCCCTCCATGTCCGCCCGAGCGATGAAGGTCACATCGGCAAAGGAGCCCAGCACCATGATGTCGGTCCAGGAGATATGGTTCGAGGCGACCAGCAGCGGGCGCTGGCTGGACAGCGCACCTTTGACATGGATGCGCAGGCCGAGCGTCCGGACGATGAGGCTGTGCCAGGCCTTCAGAATGACCGTCTCGCGCCAGATTCCGGTCTTCATCGACAGCAGCTGCAAAGGCACAAGGACCAGCGAACCGATGACAACGAGGCTCAGCGCCAGGAAGATCCTGATTTTTCCGATCATGCAGCTTGGCCCTGCCCCAAAACTTTGGCTAGCGAAGATCGCGGCGCATGACAAGCGCGCCGGTAGGACCATGTTCGGTCGAGCGGTAATAATTGGCGCGGTGGCCGACCTGGCGGAAACCCAGCCGCCGGTAGAGGGCGATGGCAGCGACATTGGTCTCGTCGACCTCAAGGAACAGCGCCTCGGCCCGCTGCGCATGCAATTCGCGCAGTACCGCGTCCATCAACTGCCAGCCGAGCCCCTGGCGGCGATGCGAGCGCGCCACCGCCACGGTCAGAATCTCGCCCTCGCCGGCTGCAAGCCTGGCCAGCACGAAGCCGACCGGCGGCTTGGCGCCCTGGCCGATTTCGCGCGCGGCATAGCCGAACACGGTTTCCTGTTCGAGCAACGCGGCGAACTCGCCATCGGTCCAGGGCCGGACGAAATCCTCGCGGTGCAGCACCGACGCTGCCGGGCTGTCGGCGATGGTCAGCGGCTCGAGCGCATAGTCCCTGCGGCGCGGCTGGAGGAAAGGGATGCGCATCACTTTTCCTGCCTCAACAGGATGAACCCGGCCTGCGCCTTGGCATCGGCGCCGCGCAGATAGAGTGGCTTCGGCTTGTCGCCCTCACCTTTTGCAGCGGCGAGCCGGGCGTAGACGGCAATGTCGGCGGTGGCAGCCGTCGGGCCGATATCGAAATCGCGACCGGCCGCGGCTGCGATCTGCACGGCGGCCGTGCCGGCAAGCACCGGACGATTGTCCGCCGCCATTCCCGCGGCTTGGGCAAGTGTGGTCACAGCCGGACCATAGCGCAAAATCGCTTCCGCATCGTAAAACGCCGCATGGATCTCCTCGCGGCCTGCATCGAGAGCCGCCAGGATCGGGCGGCCGGGAAATGCCGCCCTCGCCTCGGCCGCCAGCGCCTCCAGTGTCGTTACCCCGATCGCCGGGATCTTCAGCGCCAGCGCCAGGCCGCGCGCCGCCGAGACGCCCACCCGCAGGCCGGTGAAGGAACCCGGACCGATGGAGACCGCAACGGCGCCAAGGCCGGCATAATCGGTGCCGTCCGCTTTCAACGCTTCGTCAATGACAGCCATCAGGTGTTCGGCGTGGCCTTTGCCGAGATCGAGTACCGAGCGGCCGAGCTCTCTGTCGCCCGATGCGTCATAGACGCAAGCGGCGCAGAGATTGGCGGCACAGTCGATGGCGAGCAGTTTCATGGGCGACCGGTTCGAAAAACAGTCTCCCTCTGCCCGCCACGGCGCGCCGCCGCAAGAGCCAGCGCGTAAATTGTTAAGCGGCTTCGCTTCGGTGCAGGCCGGACGGCTTACGCCGCCGGCGCGATGCGCAGCATGTGGTTGTCCCAGACATAGTCGGGCTCGGAGCGCGTCGCGCCGCTGCCTTCGATGATTTCGCCGGCACCCGTGGTTGCCATGAAGCCCGGGCCGTCGGGCGCCAGGCCGCAGACCTCGACCAGCGCCTTGGTGGCGACGATCTTGCCGCTGGCGGCGTCGATGACGGCCAGCGAATTGCCTTCCGGCGAAGACACCGCGACCGTGCCGGCAATCGGGTTGGCGGCGACCGAGCCGATGTAATTCCGGAAGCCGGATAGCACGTCCTGCGGCATGTCGAGCAGCTGCAGCCCCTTGCCGCGCGTGGCGCGGCCGACCAGCGGTGGCCGCTCGGTGCCCGGCCCGCGGTACTGGCAGCCGAACCAGATGGTGCCTGTGGGGTCGGCATCCATGTGGCGAATCGACAGCTGGTGCAGAGCCGGCGGCAGTTCGTGCTTTTCGATGAGATCGCCGGTTGTGCGATCGACCAGCACATAGGACGGCTTCATGGTGGCGATGTTGAGCTCGGCGCGGCCATAGTCGGGATGGGTCTCGATGCCGCCATTGGCGATGGCGATCGTCCGGCCGTCTCCGAGCAGCAATAGCTCATGCGGCCCCATGCCATAGGTCGGAAACTCGCCGATGCGGCTGAACTTGGCCCGTGCGTCGTAGATCCCGACGACGCCGGCGGCATTGTCGAAATTGTTTTCGGTGACGTAAAGCAGCGCGCCGTCGGTGGAAAACACACCGTGGCCGAAGAAATGCCGACCGGTGATGCTGGCGATGGTCAGCGGCGGCTCGCGGCCGGCATGGTCGAAGACCACGGCGAAGGTGCCGGGTTGCCGGGCGAAGACCACGGAGCGCTTCGAGACCGGATCGAAGGTGACGTCGTGGCCACGGTCGGGCAGGTCGATCGCATGCAATACTTTTCCGGCTTCCGACAACACAGCGGCGCCAAAGCTGCCGTCGCGCTTGACGAAGGCGGTGGCAAAGACGGCATCGGCGGCAAGCGTGTCCGCCCAGGCCCGCGGCGCCATTGACGCGACGAAGCCGGCGCCGGCAGCTCTGAGAAAATCGCGGCGGTCCATCAGCGGCGTGCGTGTCGCAACCATTGGTCAGTCCCCGTCCAGTGACGAAAAGCCGGCGGTCAGGCCGAACTCGGCGGTTAGCCGGGTGCCGATCAAGCCCGACAGGCTGGAGGTGATCAGCGCGAAATGTTCGAGTTTTCCGCGCTCCGCGGGATCGGCGAGCGTCTTGTCGATCCGACCCTGGATGGATTTGGCAGTGGCAACGCCATTGATGAGCTGGATATGGATGGATTCCGCCATCCATCTGCTATCCTCGGGCAGCGCGTCGCCGAGCTTCGAGGCCTGGAACAGCGCATCAATGCCGGAGAGGTTGCCGGCTAATGAAAGGCCGGTGTTTTGCGAGCGCCAGTAGATCGCTTGCCTCGGCTTGTCACCCTGCGGTTTGGCGCCGAGAAAACCTTTGAGGCGCACGTCGCGCACCATTTCGAGTTCATTGATGAACACGCCGACCAATTCGGTCACCGCTTCAGTGCCGTCGCGGTAAAGCGCATTGTCGGGTCCGGGATTGGCCCACAGGCCTGCAAAACCGTCCGGTTTTTTCCAGGCGGCGTCGACATCGGCCGCCATGGTCTCGATATTCTTGGCGATCGCCGCGCCATAGGCGCAGCGATAGGGCTCGTCCTTGCCGACGAGCGTCTCGGCGCCGTCGCCGTAAAGCACGAACTCAAGCGCCCCTAATCCCTGCATCGCGACACTCTTGCCCGCCAGCTGCGCCGGATCGGTGGCGGTCGGATCCTTGCCGGCCAGCGCCGCCTGCACCTGCTTCAGGCCGATGCTCTTTCGGTCCGGCCAGTAGAGCATGCGCTCCAGCCGGTTGTTCTCCTTGATTGGCCCGAAGCCGATGATTTCAGCCGACGACCAGGCTGCGACCGTGGCCGAGAATCCGGCATGCGCGGCATCGAGGTTACCCTGCGACGGCGCCTGGCAGAGCGCGTCCATGGCCTTCGCCAAGGTGCCGGCATGGCCATGCAGGCTGGCATAGGCGGGGCGGACAAAGCCGTCGATCGCTCTTTGGATCACGTCGGAGGCTTTCACCGAGGCCGATGCCGGGGACGCACCGAACAGAGCCAATGGGAGGAGTAGAACAGGCAAAACCCGCTTGAGCATCAGAATGACTCCAGGAATTTGATGAGAGCATCGCGGTCGGCCGTATTGGCGGCGGCGAAGCGATCGCGCGCTTTCTGCCCCTCGCCACCATGCCACAGGATCGCTTCGGCAAGCGTGCGCGCACGCCCGTCATGCAGGAAGAAAGCGTTGCCGTTGACGGTCTTTGTCAGGCCGATGCCCCATAGCGGCGGGGTGCGCCATTCACTGCCCGTGGCATCGCCCACCGCCTGGCCGTCGGCAAGGCCAGGCCCCATGTCGTGCAGCAGAAAGTCGGAATAGGGCCAGATCAGTTGGAACGCCTGCGCCTTGTTCCCGCGCATGGTGACGAATTTCGGCGTATGACAGGCAATGCAGCCCATCTCGTAGAACAGCTTCTTGCCGGCGAGCACGGCGGGTGCGCCGACATCGCGCCGCGCCGGCACCGCAAGGTTCTGCGAATAGAAGGTGACGAGGTCCATCACCGGTGGTGGCGCCTCGACCGGGCCGAGCCGCTTCTGCACGCCATTGGGCATGGCCAAACAGGCCTCTTCGGCTGCGGTGCAATCGCCCCAGTGACTGGGCTCTTCCGGCGTCGAAATGCCGATGTCGCCGGCAAAGGCGTCCGCCGCCTGCTGGCGGATCGACGCGGTCTGGGCCTTCCAACCGAAGCGGCCAAGCGTCAGTTGCCCACTGCTGAGGTCACGCACCATGTTGGGCTTGCCGGAAATGCCGTCGCGGTCGTCGGGATCGGCATGGGCAAGGAGGTCGGCCGGCGCGATCTGCTCGATCAGGCCAAGGCCGATCATTGGCGGCGTCAGGCGCGGCGACAGCGTGGTGCGCGGGTCAAGCGGGCCGTAGCCAAGCCCGTCGACCGAATAGCTCGGCTTGCGCAGCCAAACCAGGCTGCCGTCGCCGAGCGTGACCTTTTCCTCGCGATAGTCGACATACATGCGGCCTTCGCCCTTGAGGCCGGGCACCGCCAGTCCCTGCAACTGCGCGCCGTAGACCGGATCGGGGAAGTTCAGCACCTTGTGCGCGGCGATCTCGGTCTTTTCCTCGGCCGTGCTCGCATCGCGCGCTAGCCGCAGGAACATCGACGTGGTGCGGCTGTCGGCGGCCGGCGGGCGGCCGCGGCCATCCTTCAAATGGCAATTCTGGCAGGCGCGCTCGTTGAACAGGGGTCCGAGACCGTCCGAGGCCTGGGTCGAGGATGGCGACGACACCCAGTTCTTGCGGAAAAGCGCATTGCCGAGCTTGAAATTGCCCTGTTCCTCGAAGGTAATGTTTTCAGAGGGTTGCGAGAAGGCGTCGCGGTCGACCTGCTTGCGCGACGTGCCGGCGCCGCCTTGCATCGTTTCGAAGGATTCGGGCTTGGAGAAATCCTGGGTTGGCCTGGTAACTGCAAGGACGCGGGCCTGGTCCTTCGGCGTCAGGTCGGTGCGGCTCGTGGCGAGGCCGACCGGTTCCGACGATCCGGCCAGGGCCGGGGCCAAAATTGCCGCCAGGGTTACAACCGAAAGCCCGCGAAAGGCCTGATATCGCGGGTTTTTGAGGAGCAGCGGGCCGGCGGCCCGCCGCAAGCGGCGCAGAATATCTATGGGGCGCCGCATTCCTGCATGGTCCTATTCCGCCTCGTCCGCCGATGCGGCGTTGAGCTGGCCGTATTTTTCCTCGCCGATCGAGGCAAGGAGGTCGAGCTGCGTCTCGAGGAAGTCGATGTGACCTTCCTCATCCGCCAGCAATTCCTCGAACAGCTTCATCGTCACGTAGTCGCCGGCTTCGTTGCAGATCTCGCGCGAACGCTTGTAGGCGGTGCGTGCGTCATATTCGCCGGCGAGATCGGATTCGAGCACTTCCTTGACGTTCTGGCCGATGCGCAACGGCGCCACGGACTGCAAATTGGGATGCCCTTCGAGGAAGATGATACGGGCCACCAGCCGGTCGGCATGGTGCATCTCCTCGATCGATTCGGCGCGTTCCTTCTTTGCCAGCTTGGCATATCCCCAATCTTCGAGCAGGCGGAAATGCACCCAGTATTGATTGACGGCGCCAAGCTCCAGGAACAGAGCCTCGTTAAGCCGCTCGATGATCTGCGGTTCGCCTTTCATGGATTCTGCTCCCATATTGGACGCGCAGGCCTCTGACGCGATCCAGGTGTGAAACGATGTCCACGCCGCTCGCCTCCGAACGGGTGTGGTAATTTTCGGTGACCCGAATGATCGTTTCGACCACATTTGGGAAGCAGCCGCAACAGCGACCGCGCTTTTGCATCGTGTGATAGACCTTCGCCGGCACGATCAGTTGCCAGGGGTCCTGATCCAGCAGATCGACGATCGTCTGCTCAATCTCCTTTTCGGTGATGATGTTGCAATGGCAGATCAGCATGGATTGGCTCTGGCTGACGGCGCCCCTCCGCGCCGTTTGGCTGGTAGTTGGTTGGGGTGCTACTTGAACACCTTGTCCGGTGCGTCGAGGCTGTCGGACCCCTCGAAGGCTATGTTGTTCAGGTTCAGCGCGCCGACGGCGCGTTCGATCGACTTGGTCTGGTCGACCAGCGCGTCGATTGCCGCCTGCACGGTAGCATTGCCTTCGGTGTTGCCCTCGGCGATCTGCTGGTCGTAGGCCTCGCCGGCCACTTCCCGCGCCTTGATCGCCTCCATCTTGGCGACCGAGACATCGAGCTTGTCGGACAGTTCCTTGTCGATCGCCGGATCGGCCGCCTTGACCATATCGTGCACCGACGGGCCTGAAACGACGGTGCCGTCGATGCGCGTGTAGCTGGCGAGATAGGCGGCGCGGATGCCGATGGCGTCATAGAGATGCGAGTTGTAGGTATTATCCGAGAAGCAGTCGTGCTCCTCTTCGGGATCGTGCAGCAGCAGGCCGAGTTTCATGCGCTCCCCGGCCAGTTCGCCGTAGGACAGCGAGCCCATGCCGTTGAAGATCACCGAGATAGCGGTGTTCGGCTGGCCATCGACGAGGTTCTTGCGGGCGGCGCCGTCTTCCTTCCAGTTGCCGACCATCTCCTGCAGGTCGGAGACCAGAAGATCGCTGGCCGACTTCAGATACTCGGCCCGGCGATCGCAATTGCCGCCGGTGCAGTTCTTGAGGTCGTAGTCGGTGTACGGACGCTCGCCGGCGCCCGGGCCGGTGCCGTGCAAATCCTGGCCCCAGAGCAGGAATTCGATGGCGTGATAACCGGTGGCGACATTGGCCTCGATTCCGCCGGCCTCCTGCAGCGTGCCGGCGAGGAACTCCGGCGAAAGCTTCGAGGCGTCGACCTTCTTGCCGTCGATCTCGATGTCCTTGTTAGCGATGACATTGGCGGTGTAGAGCGCGTTGGCGTCGGACTCGGTGCCGTAGCTCTTGGCGACGTAGTCGATCAGGCCTTCGTCGAGCGGCCAGGAGTTCACCTTGCCTTCCCAGTCGTCGACGATCTTGTTGCCGAAGCGGTAGACCTCGGTCTGCTGGTAGGGCACGCGCGACGCCTTCCAGGCATCGCGGGCGGCATTCAGCGTGTCCGCCGACGGGTTGGCAAGCAGCGCGTCGACAGCCTTGTCGAGCGCCTGCGCCGTGGTCAGCGAATCCTCGTACTTGGCCAGCGCGATGTCGGAATAGGTCTTGATGACCGCCTTGGCATCGATCTCCGCCGCCTTGGCCGGCAGGATGAAAACCGCCGCCGTCAACATAGCCGTGGCACCGATCGCAGCCAGTCTGCCGCCATATCGCGCTGTCATCATCAGTCTCCAGTTCAAAGGGGATTCGGTAAAAGGCGCGCGTGCCAAACGGTGCCGGGACATAGGCATGCCGTAGGACACCACAGATGCCGCGCCGCTCTGCGGCTCACGGGAGAAAGACACCAAATGCCTCCAATCGAACGGGTTCAAGGCCCAAACATCAAAGGGATGCGCTGACGCGCGAGCCTCCATAAAACGATGGCGAGGCCGGAAGTCAACTGGTGAACCCTAGAAAATTCAATTGAAACAACAGTTTAGAATTATTCTAAACTAGCACTATCAACTTTAAATCGTAGCCAGCAGCCAAGGTGAGAGACGCCGCGATTGACAAGCGACCGTTCCGGGTGCGACCCGGACCGGGGCTCTTGCGACGGCGGCAGACAATCGCCATCTGGCGGAACGGCTCACAATCAAAGCATGATGTCGTCCGAAAACCGCTTCACACTTTTCGGCATCATGCTCCAGATTTGAAACAGGAATTCGGGTTGCGATGAAGAACGGGGTCGTCATTGTCGGTGCGGGTCATGCGGGCGTGCAAGCGGCCGCCAGCCTGCGCGAGGAAGGCTATGACGGGCCTGTCATACTGATCGGCGACGAAACCGATCTGCCCTATCACAAGCCGCCGCTGTCGAAGACCTTCATCAAGGACGCCGATGCCAAGCCGCAACCCTTGCGCGGCGAGGCCTTTTACACCGGCAGCGCCATCGACTTCAGGCCGGGCGTCCGAATCGACAGCATCGATACGGCAGGCCGCAAGCTGGACATAGCGGGCGGCGGCGTGCTGCCGTTCGACCGGCTCATCCTGGCCACCGGTTCGCGGCCGCGGCTTCTGCCGCTGCCGGGCGCCGACCTCTCGGGCGTGCTGTCGCTGCGCTCGATCGCCGATGCGCGGCTGATCCGCGCGCTCAGCGCCCAAAGCGAAGACGTGGTCATCCTCGGCGGCGGCTTCATCGGGCTGGAGATCGCGGCAACGCTGAGGGCCGCCGGCCGCAACGTCACCCTGGTCGAGGCTGTCGACCGGCTGCTTGGCCGCGCCGTGGCGCCGGTGGTGGCGAGCCATGTCCGCCAACGGCTGGAGGCGATCGGCGTGCGTATCCTCACCGGCACCACCATTGCCAGGCTGGAAGGGGAAAACCGCCATGTCTGCGCTGCCATCACCTCCACCGGCGAAAGGCTGCCCGCGCGCATGGTCATCGTCGGCATCGGCGCCGTGCCGAATGTCGAACTTGCGCAGGCTGCCGGACTGACTGTCGCCAATGGCATCCGCGTCGACCAACAGATGCGCACCTCAGTGCCTGATATTCTGGCCATCGGCGACGCCGCTTCCTACCGCCACTGGTCGACCGGCGGCGACGTGCGGCTGGAATCGGTGCAGAACGCCACCGACCAGGCGCGGCTTGCCGCACGCACGATCACCGGCCATACGGACGCCTATGCGGCGGTGCCGTGGTTCTGGTCTGACATCGGCGACATGAAACTGCAGATGGTCGGGCTGACCTCGGGCGGCGACAGCCATGTCGTGCTGGGCGACCTCGCTGAGAACAAGTTCTCGATCTACCACTATGCTGGAAGCCGGCTGCTCGGCATCGAATCCGTCAACAGGCCGGGCGACCATATGCTGGGCCGCAAGATGCTCGGGGCCGGGTTTTCGCCGATGGCGCAGACTGTTGCGGAAGGGCCTGATGGGCTGAAGGCGGCGCTGGCCGCGTTCCAGCAGGATGAGCCGGCACGGGCTGCGGGCTAGACACACTTACCCTCCCCCTTGTGGGGAGGGTCGCTGCGAAGCAGCGGGGTGGGGGTCGGCGCGAGGCCCCCCACCCGGACCTGCGGTCCGACCTCCCCACCAGGGCATAGGCGCTAAGATAGGTATTGCCCTGCGGAATCGGGTGTGATTCTACACTGCGATGACACACGAATCGCTTGTTGATGACGGCTGGGCCGAGACGATTGAGCTTCTGGGCGGCGAAGAGTTGATCGCAGCAAGTGCCCGCGAGACGAAGGCGTTCCTGCGCCCGCGCGGCGTCAGGTCGGCGAGCGACCTGTTGCGCCTGACACTGGCTTACTGCCTTGGCAAGG